>JAJYHA010000389.1 GCA_021784995.1 Myxococcales bacterium | reverse complement strand
TTCGTCGCCCACGAGTCGCTGCTCGTCGCGCTGGGACAGCGCGGCAAGCGCGCGCTGGAGGTGGACGGGGGGCGCGCGCGGCGCGTGCTCGCCCTCCTGGCGGCGGCCGGGGCGGCGACGGGGGCGCTCGGCCTCGCCGCGGCTCCGTCCCCGGCGCGCCGGGCGGTCGCCGTCCCGCTCCTGCTGGCGGTCGCCGTGGCCTGGCTCGTGCTCCGGCGGCGGGAGAAGACGGTGGCGGGGGAGATGACCGTGGCGGCCGCGCTCTCGTCGGCCGGCCTGCCCGTGGCCCTGGCTGGCGGCGCGACGCCGGCGGTCGCGCTGGGCTGCTGGGCGACCTGGGTGCTCGCCTTCGCCACGGCCACGCTGGCGGTCCAGGTGGTGCTCATCCGCGCGCGCTCCAGGGGCCGGCACGATCCGGGGCTCGCCCACGCGGCGATCACGCTGGCGCTGGTGGGCGCCGCCGTCGCCGGGTGGCGCGTGGCGGGCCTCCCGGGGGCGGTGCCCGTCGCCCTCCTCCCCACCGCGCTGCTCTCCCTGGTCGTCTGCCTGACGCGCGTGTCGCCGCGACGGCTCCGGGAGCTCGGCTGGGCCATGATCGGCTCGAGCACGCTCACCATGGCGGTGCTGGCGCTGGTCCTGCGGTGAGGCGCGGCGCCGCGCCCCGGCCCGACGTCCTCGTTCGGCCCGGCGCCCGCCGGTGGTAGATTCCTCGCGTGCGCGTCCTGCTCTCGAACGACGACGGCGTCCACGCGGCGGGCCTGGCGGCGCTCGCGACCGCGTTCGCCGGCGAGGAGGTCTGGGTGGTCGCGCCCGACCGCGAGCAGTCGGCCTCGAGCCACTCCATCTCCCTGCACCGTCCGCTGCGGGTCCAGGAGGTCGGGCCGCGCCGCTTCGCCGTGGACGGCACCCCCACCGACGCCGTCTACATGGGCATGAACCTGGTCCTGAAGGGCCGGCGCCCCGACGTCGTCGTGTCGGGGGTGAACCACGGGCCCAACCTGGCGAACGACGTCCTCTACTCGGGGACCGTCGCCGCGGCGATGGAGGGCGCGCTCCTCGGGTGCCACGCCGTCGCCGTCTCCCTGGCCGCTCCGCCACCGCACGAGTTCGGCGAGGCGGCCCGGTTCGCCGCGGCCCTGGCGCGCCTCGTGGTCCGGGCCGCACCGCCGGCGCCGGTGCTGCTCAACGTCAACGTCCCCGGCGGTCCGATCCGCGGCTACCGGTTCGTCCGCCTCGGCCGCCGCACCTACGGCAACGAGGTGGTCGAGAACACCGACCCGAGGGGGCGGAAGTACTACTGGATCGGCGGCGAGGGGGCGGTCAACGAGGACGTGCCGCACTCCGACTGCAACTGCGTCTTCCAGGACGGGCTGGTCTCGGTCACGCCGCTCCACCTCGACTGGAGCCACGACGCGCTGCTCTCGGGGATGAAGAGCTGGACGCTCGAGGGATACCACAAGGAGCCGTCGCTCTGATGTCGGGCAGCCGGAGCCCGGTCCGGACGGCCGGCGCCGTCGCCGCCGCGCTGCTCGTCGCCTGCCTCTGCGCGTGCGCGCACCGGCGCCCGCCCCCGCCGCCCGTCCCGGTCCCGCTCACCGACCCCGAGCCGCACGTCGAGCCCGACCTGGTCGGCGTGGTGCACGTCGTGAAGCGCGGTGAGACCGTGTACCGCATCGCGCGGGCCTACGGCATCGCGCCGCGCGAGCTGATGGAGCTGAACGACCTGCGCGACCCGCGGCTCCTGGTCCCCGGCATGGAGCTGTTCATCCCCGGCGCCACGGAGCAGCGCGAGGTCCCGGCGATCGCGCCGGGCGGCGTGGCGGAGGCGGAGCCGGCCGAACCGCCCGAGGACCGGAAGGCGCGCGGCTCGCTGCGCTGGCCCGTGCACGGCGTGGTCTACAGCCGCTACGGCGTGCGGCAGGGGGAGCGCCACGACGGGATCGACATCGCCGCCCCCGAGGGCACGCCCATCGGGGCCGCCGCTCCCGGGGACGTCGTCTACGCCGGGGAGCAGTCCGGCTACGGGTGGATCGTCATCCTGAAGCACGCCGCGGGCCTGCTCACGCTCTACGCCCACGCGAGCGCGCTCCTGGTCCACGCAGGCGAGCGGGTCGCGGCGGGACAGGTCATCGCGCGGGTCGGCAAGTCGGGCCGCACCACCGGCCCGCACCTCCACTTCGAGGTCCGCGAGGGGACGCGGCCTCGCAACCCCCTCTTCTTCCTCCCCTGAGGTCCACATGATCGAGCAGGTCCGTGCCCGCATCCGCGACGTCCCCGACTTCCCGAAGGAGGGGATCGTCTTCAAGGACATCACCCCCGTGCTGGCCGACGCCGCGCTGTTCCGCGGCGTCGTGGAGCTGCTCGCGGCGCGCTTCCGCGACGAGCAGGTCTCGAAGGTGGTCGGGATCGAGTCGCGCGGCTTCCTCTTCGCGGCGCCGCTGGCGCTCGCGCTCGGGGCCGGCCTCGCCATCGTCCGCAAGCCGGGCAAGCTGCCCTGGCGCACCGTGCGCGAGGTCTACGCCCTGGAGTACGGCGAGGACGCGCTGGAGATGCACGTCGACGCGGTCGGGCCCGGCGAGCGGGTGCTGGTGGTGGACGACGTGCTCGCCACGGGCGGCACGGCGGACGCGGTCGGGAAGCTGGTGACGCGCCAGGGAGCCGAGCTGGTGGGCTACGGCTTCCTCATCGAGCTCGCCTTCCTGAACGGCGCACGTCGCCTGGGGGCCCGGAAGGTCCACAGCCTGCTCCGGTACTGATGGGGCTGCCGGAGGCCCCGCTCCGGCTTACGTGAGGAGGGTGACCCCACCCCCCTGCCCTCGCCGTCGATCGAGGCGCCGGACGCAGGGCCCCGGAGGACGAACGTGACCCTCGCCGCCACCCCGCCGATCCGGGCCTCCGTCCTCGACGCCTGGGACGAGACCTCCGCGCTGCGCGGCGTGCGGCTGGCGCTCCCCGCGGAGGCCGCGGGGGCGCACCGGCGGCCGGGTCAGGTGGTGAAGCTGCGCGTGGCGGCGGGCGAGGCCTACTTCGCGGTGGCGAGCGCACCGGCGGCCTCCAGCGCCATCGAGCTGCTGCTGAAGCGGGGCGGGCGCGTGGCGGACGCGGCGATCGCCGCCGCCACGCCGGGCGCCGAGGTGCAGGTCTCGGCGCCGTTCGGGAAGGGGTTCGCGGTGGAGGAGGCGGCCGGGCGCGACGTGCTGCTCTTCGCGGCCGGAGCCGGCATCGCCCCCATCCGCGCCCTCGTCCAGCACCTGCTCGCCCATCGCGGCACGTCGGGCCGCGTCACGCTCTTCTACGGGCAGCGGCGCGGCGCCGACTTCGCGTACCGGGCCGAGCACGCGGGCTGGGAGCGCGCGGGCGTGCGGGTGGTGCTCTGCCCGTCGCAGGCGGAGGAGGCCTGGACGGGCGTGCGCGGGCGCGTCCAGGAGGTGGCCGCCTCCCTCGCCTTCGGCGGCTCGTCGCCGGAGCGCTCGGTGGCCTTCGTGTGCGGCATGAGCGCCATGGTGGACGACGTCCGCGCGACGCTCACGCGCGCCGGGGTCCCGCCGGATCGGATCCACCTCAACTTCTGAGCCAGGAGACGCGGCCCGAGGCGCCGAGGGGGCCCCCGGAGCGCGCCCCGGGCCGACCTCGTCCGCGCGGGATCCGCGCGCCCGCCCGCCGCACCTTCGGTCACGTCACGCCGGCGCGTTCGCGTATCATGCACGCGGCATGGTCCCGTCCAGCACCGCGCGCGCCTTCCTCGTCCTGCTCGCCGTCCTGGCGGTGGCGCTGTTGCTCCTCATCGCCTGGCCCTTCGCGACGCCCCTCTTCGTGGCGGCGGTGCTCGCGGGCGCGCTCGCGCCCTGGATGGAGTGGCTCTCGCGGCTCCTGCGTGGACGGAGGGTCGTCGCCGCCGGCCTGCTCACGGGCGGCGTGCTCGTGGCCGTGGTCGGCCCGCTCTCCGCGCTGGGCGCGGCGATCGTCCCGCAGATGATCGGCGGGTTCCAGTGGCTCCGGGCCGCGCTGCGGAGCCACGACGTGAACGATCTGATCCGCCGCGCGCCCGAGTCGGTGCGGCCGATGGCGGAGCAGCTGCAGGGAGCGCTGCCCGGGGCGATCGACCGGCTGCAGGCGCTCGTCACCACCGAGGGAGGCCGCGCGGCGGCGGTGGTCGGCAACGTCCTGTCGGCCACGGGCTCGTTCCTCTTCCGCAGCGTGCTGATGCTGATCGCGCTCTACTTCATGCTGCTCGACGGACCGGCCCTGGTCCGCTGGCTGAACGAGTCGATCCCCCTAAAGCGCGGGCAGGTCTCCGAGTTCCTGCGCGACTTCCGGCGCGTCACCGTCACGGTCCTGGTCTCCACGGTGCTGACCGCGGGCGTGCAGTCGGCCCTCGCGCTCGCGGGATACCTCGTCACCGGCGTCCCCAACGCGCTCTTCCTCAGCCTGGTCACCTTCCTCCTGGCCCTGGTCCCCGTCGTCGGCGCCACCGTCGTGGTGCTCGCCGTCGCCGCGGTGCAGATCGCGACCGGGCACGTGGGCGGCGGCACCGTCCTCGCCGTCTACGCGGTGGCGGTGGTCGCCATGGTGGACAACGTGGTCAAGCCGCTCTTCATCCGGGGCGGCGTCCCCATCCACGGCGCGGTGATCTTCTTCGCGCTCTTCGGCGGCCTGGCCGCCTTCGGCCCGGTGGGCTTCCTGGTGGGCCCGCTGGCGGTCTCGTTCCTGGTGGCGGTCATCCGGATGTACCGCCGCGACTACACGGCCGGCGCCTGGCCGCGCCGGCGGTAGCCCGGCCCGCGCGCCGCCCCTACGGCCCGGGCTTGAAGGCGCGGAAGGCCAGCAGCGTCTCCGTCTCCCTGATGCCCGGGACCCTCTGCAGCCGGTCGGGGATCAGGTCCCCGAAGGCGTCGTAGTCCTCGGCGTAGAGCTTCACGAGCAGGTCCCACGGGCCCGTGATCGAGTGGACCTCGGAGACCCCCTCGATCTCCATGATCCCGTTCGCGACCTGCTCCACCCTGCCCAGCTCGCAGCGGATCAGCACGAAGGCGGCTCTCATGGCGCCTTTGTAGCAGAGTCCGTCCGGCGGCGGCGCCCGGCCGGGGGAGCGCCGGCGCGCTGCGCGTGCGGTGCGACGCCGAGCCGCGGCGGGCCGGAGCCGTCCCGTCAGGGTCGTCCCCGCCCTTCCCCGGCCGCCACCCCTCGGATGCACGATCATGACCGCGTGGGCCACATCCCGCGAGGAGGGCGCATGGCACCGGAAGAGTTCGGCAAGAGAGCGCTGAAGGATCCGCCCGACGCGCCGCTGGAGGGAGACGAGGGAGAGCCGGAGATCCGGCGCGACGCCGACGTGGGCAAGGCGATCCTCGAGACCCGGATCCAGGACGTGAAGCCGTCGGCGGCGGTGACGCTGCCGGTGGACGCGACGGTGGCCAGGGCCGTCGAGCTGCTGCGGAAGAAGCGCGTGGGGGCGGTGATGGTCGTGTCGCGCTCGCGGCCGCGCAAGCTGGTCGGGATCCTGACCGAGCGCGACCTCATCAACCGCGTGCTCCCGGTGAAGGGGTACGGCCGGCTGCGCCTCGAGAAGGTGATGACGCGGGCGCCGGAGTCGCTCCGCCCGCAGGACTGCCTGGCCTACGCGCTCAACAAGATGAGCGTGGGCCGGTTCCGCCACGTGCCGCTGGTGGACGAGCGGGGCGTGCCGGTGGGCATGCTCTCCATCCGCGACGTGATCGACTTCGTGGTGGAGCTGATCCCCGAGGCGGTCCTCAACCTGCCCTCCAGCCCCGAGCTGGCGGTCCACAGGACGCCGGAAGGCGATTGACGGCGCCGCGGCGCGACCGTCAGGCGGTCGCCTCGGTCGCTCCGTGGCACTTCTTGTACTTCTTGCCCGAGCCGCAGGGGCAGGGCTCGTTGCGGCCAACCTTCGGCGTGGCCCGCACCACCGTCTCCTGCTTCGCCGGCCTGGGCGCGTCGCCCTCCGCCTCCGCGCCGTGGCTCTCCACCACCCGCTGCCGGCGCGCCAGGGCGAGGCGCTTGGCCTCGATCTCCTCGGCCGACTCCTGCCGCACCACCTGCAGCCGCAGCAGGTTCCCGATGACCGCGCTCTTCACGCGCCAGGTCATCTGGGCGTACATCTCGTAGCCTTCCTTCTTGTACTCCTGCTTGGGGTCCTTCTGGCCGTACCCGCGCAGGCCAATGCCCTGCCGCAGGTGGTCCATGGCCAGCAGGTGGTCCTTCCAGAGCTGGTCGATCGACTGGAGGTAGACGTACTGCTCCCACCGGCGGAGCACGGGCACGCCGTCGGCGTCGATGCCGAGCTGCTCCTCCTTGGCGCGGTACGCCTTCTCGACGACGTTGTAGACCTGCTCCTCGATGGCGGCGCGCGCCTCGGCGCCGCGGCCGACGGGCGGCCCGGAGAACCGCACCTCGATCCCGAACTGGTCGCGCACCAGCGTCGTCAGCGCGTCGAGGTCCCACTTCGCCGGCGCCGTCCCCTCCGGGCAGGTGTTGGCGACCATGTCGACCACCAGGTCCTCGACCACGTCGAGCACGTGCTCGCGGGCGTCGGCCCAGGACCACACCTTCTCGCGGCGCGTCTTCTTGCGGGTCCTGGGGTCCTCGTCGAACTCCACCACCGGGATGCCGGCGCCGAACCCGAGCACCATGCGGCGCAGCCGGTAGACCGACTTGCGCTGCTGGTTCATCACGTCGTCGTACTCGAGGAGGTTCTTCCGGATGTCGAAGTTGTGCGCCTCGACCTTCTTCTGGGCGTTCTCGATGGCCTTGGTCAGCCAGCGGTGCTCGATCTGCTCGCCCTCCTTCATCCCCAGCGTCTCCATCATGCGGGAGATGCGGTCGGATCCGAAGATCCGCATCAGGTCGTCCTCGAGGGAGAGGTAGAAGATCGAGGAGCCCGGGTCGCCCTGGCGTCCGCCGCGGCCGCGGAGCTGGTTGTCGATGCGCCGCGACTCGTGGCGCTCGGTGCCGACGATGTGGAGGCCCCCCGCCGCCGCGACCTCGTCGTGCTCCCGCGCGGTCTGCTCGCGGAGCTGCGCCGTGCGCTGCTGGAGCCGCCGCCCCCACTCCTCCCGCCGGAGCTGGAAGCCGACCTCCTCCTCGCCCTCCATGGGCGCGTCCGGCTCGGGCCCCAGCTCGTGCTTGGCCATCATCTCGGGGTTGCCGCCCAGCACGATGTCGGTGCCGCGGCCGGCCATGTTGGTGGAGATGGTCACCGCCCCCTTGCGGCCCGCCTGCGCCACGATCTCCGCCTCGCGCTGGTGGTGCTTGGCGTTGAGGACGTTGTGCGGCACGCCGCGCTTGCGGAGCAGCGACGAGACCACCTCGCTCTTGGCGACCGAGACGGTGCCCACCAGCACCGGCTGGCCCTGGGCGTGCCGCTCCCCGATCTCGGTGCACAGCGCGTCGAACTTCTCCCGCTCCGTCTTGTAGACGACGTCCTCCGCGTCCCTCCGGACGTTCTTGCGGTTGGTGGGGGCCACCACCACGTCGAGCTTGTAGATGTCGGCGAACTCCGCGGCCTCGGTGTCGGCGGTGCCGGTCATGCCCGCCAGCTTGGAGTACATGCGGAAGTAGTTCTGGAACGAGATGGTGGCGAGGGTCTGGTTCTCGTTCTCGATCTTCACGCCTTCCTTGGCCTCGATGGCCTGGTGCAGGCCGTCGGACCAGCGCCGGCCGGGCATGATGCGCCCGGTGAACTCGTCGACGATCACCACCTCGCCGTCCTTGACGACGTAGTCCACCTCGTTCCGGTAGAGGTGGTGCGCCCGCAGGGCCTGCTCCACGTGGTGGAGCATCTCGATCTGGTCGGGGTCGTAGAGGTTGGCGATGCCGAGCTTCCGCTCCATCTTGGCGATGCCGGAGTCGGTCATCACCACGGTCCGGGTCTTCTCGTCGACCGTGAAGTCCTGGTCGCGGATCATCGACGGGATGACCTGGTTGACCACGTAGTACTTGTCGGTGGCCTCGTCGGACGGGCCGCTGATGATGAGCGGCGTGCGCGCCTCGTCGATGAGGATCGAGTCCACCTCGTCGACGATCGCGTAGTGGAGCTCCCGCTGCACGTAGTCCTGCAGCCGGAACTTCATGTTGTCGCGCAGGTAGTCGAAGCCGAACTCGTTGTTCTGGCCGTAGGTGACGTCGCAGCCGTAGTTGTGCTGCCGCTCGGCGTCGCTGAGCCCGTGCACGATCACGCCCACGGAGAGGCCGAGGAACCGGTAGAGTCGCCCCATCCACT
>JAJYHA010000047.1:4895-8257 GCA_021784995.1 Myxococcales bacterium | reverse complement strand
TGACGTTGCGCACCACGCCCCGGATGACGGAGCCGATGGGGTACTTGTCCGCGAGCAGCGTCCAGGGATTGGCCTCGATCTGCTTCATGCCGAGGCTGATCCGCTTCGCCTTGGGATCGATGTCGAGCACCACCGCCTCGACCTTGTCGCCCACGTTGACGAGCTTCGACGGGTGCTTCACCCGCTTCGTCCAGCTCATCTCGCTGACGTGGACGAGGCCCTCGACGCCCTGCTCGATCTCGATGAACGCGCCGTAGTCGGTGAGGCTCACCACCTTGCCCGCGACGCGGGTGCCGACCGGGTACTTCTCGTCGGCCCGGTGCCACGGGTCCTCCTGGATCTGCTTCAGGCCGAGGCTGACGCGCTCGCTGGCGGGGTCGAACTTGAGGACGACGACGCGGACCTCCTGCCCCACCTCGAACATCTCCGACGGGTGGCCGATGCGGCCCCAGCTCATGTCGGTCACGTGGAGCAGCCCGTCGATGCCGCCCAGGTCGATGAAGGCGCCGTAGTCGGTGAGGTTCTTCACGACCCCCTTGAGGATCGCGCCCTCCTTCAGGTTCTTCAGCGTCTCCTTCTTCAGCTCCTCGCGCTCCTTCTCCAGGAGCACGCGGCGCGAGAGGACGATGTTGCCCCGCTTCTTGTTGAACTTGATGACCTTGAACTTGAACCGCTCGCCGATGAGCTTGTCGAGGTTGCGCACCGGGCGGATGTCGACCTGCGAGCCGGGGAGGAAGGCCTTCACCCCGATGTCGACCGAGAGGCCGCCCTTCACCCGGCCGACGATCGCCCCCTCGACGAGCTCGTCGCGCTCGCACGCGGCGGAGATCTCGTCCCAGATGCGCATCTTGTCGGCCTTCTCCTTGGAGAGGACGACCATCCCGGTGTCGTTCTCCCGGGACTCGACGAGCACCTCGACACGGTCGCCCACCTTCACCGCGGGCTCCTGCCCGGGCGCGGGGACGAACTCGTTGATCGGGACCTGGCCCTCCGACTTGTAGCCGATGTCGATGACGGCGTAATCCTTCGTCAGCTGGATGACGGTGCCGCTGACGACCTTGCCCTCCTCGACCTGCCCCGTGCGCGCCTCGCTCTGCGCGAACAGGGTTGCGAAATCCTCGGCGTCGGCTTCGGGCGTAAGGGGGATCTGATTCTCCATTCGGTCGGGTTCCAAGTCTGGCGGGCTGGCGCCGGCGCGTCGCGTGGTGGGCGTCGCTTCGGCGGAATCCTGCTGGTGACCCCTGGTCCATGGTCCGCGCCGGACGCCCGGGGAGCGAGGCGGCGGCGCGTGGCGGGACGACCCCGCCCACGAGTTACGAGGGGCGGAAGCTACACGCCCGAAATTTCGACGTCAAGCGGCAGCCCTCCGCTCACGCGTGGCGCGATCAGGGCAGGGCGGAGAGCCGCTCGGCCACCCCCTCCACCACCCAGTCGGGCGTCGAGGCCCCGGCCGAGACGCCAACCAGCCGGCACCCCTCGAACCACTCGGGCCGGAGCTCCTCCCCGGTCTCCACGTGCCAGGTGCGGGGCTGGATCCCCCGGCAGATCTCCGCCAGGTGGCGCGTGTTGGCGCTGTTCCGGCCCCCGACCACCACGACCGCGTCCACCTCCCGCGCGAGCTGGCGGGCGTCCTCCTGCCGCTCGTCGGTGTCGCCGCAGATCGTGTTCTCGGCCCGGACCTCCTTGTGGCGCAGCGCCAGCGCTCCCACCACGCGCTCGAACTCGGCACCGACGCAGGTGGTCTGCGCGACCACCGCCACCTTCTTCGCCCGGATCTCCGGGATGGGCCCGCCGGGCTTCACCACCGTGCAGGGTCCCTCCACGTAGGACACCACGCCCTTCACCTCGGCGTGGTTCGCGTCGCCCACGACGACGACGTGGTAGCCCTCGCGCGAGTATCGCTGCGCCATGACCTGCGGGTACTTGACGTAGGGGCACGTCCCGTCGACGACCTCGAGCCCCCGCTCCCGGGCCGCTTCCAGCTCGCTCCGCACGGCGCCGTGCGTGCGGACGACGACGGTCGTGCCGCGCTCCACCTCGCCGATCGAGTCCACGGTCCCCACGCCCCGCTCCCGCATCCGCTCGACAGCCTGCGGGTTGTGGATGACCGGCCCGAGCGTCACCACCGGACCGCCACCGCCCGCCACCTGCATCACCCTGTCGACGGTGCGGCGCACGCCCCAGCAGAAGCCCGCCGTCCGCGCGATCTTCACCCTCATTCCGCGTCGCTCCTCGCGCCCCGCCGCGGCCCTCGCCCGGGCGCCCGGCCTCGCCGCCGCTCCGGATCGCCCCTCCGCTCGCCGGGCCCTGGTTATCGTCCCCGGCTCCGCCCGGCGCAACCCGGAGCGCTCAGGTCGCCCCCTTCTCCCCCACGAAGCGGTCGCGCTCGTCCCGGAAGAGGACGTTGAAGGTGGTCAGGCTCCCGTAGCAGCGGGTGACGTAGGACTGCATGTCCACCTTCTCGGCGTCGCTCAGCTTCTCGCTGGCGTTGATCTTCTGCTCCAGGACCCGCAGCCGGTCCCGGATCATGACGACCTTGTGGAAGAGCTGGTCGAGCCCAACCTCCTTCGCCTGCAGCGCGGCGTCGCGTGGCCGCAGCACCATCGTCCCGCCCTCCCACTTGGGGGCCAGCGCGACGTGCCGGGTCTCCTCCTGCAGCACCTCGCGGACGACCTGCGCGAGCTCTTCCCTGGTCATGGCGAGGACCTCCTCGGACGGGCTGGGCTGCTCCGGACCACCCGGCGGCTCCCCCGCGCCGCCGCGCGCGGGGTGCAGGACCGGCCCCGGGGCGACCGGCCGCCGGGGCGACCGCCCCGGCCCGGGGGCCACCGGGATGGCTGCGTCCACCCCGAGGTAACGCTCGCACCGCGGCGCGGTCCCGGGGAAGTCGCCGGTCCGGACCCCGAGGCGGCACGGGCCGACGAGCCCCCGCCCGTCCTCGAGGATGGGGCGCCAGAGGCGGCACGTGCCGCACTCGCTCGCGCCGTAACCCCGCTCCGGACCGTCCATGGGGTCGCGGATCCTAGCACGGGGCGCCGTCCCGCCTCACGCCGGCGGGACGGCCGCGCGCCCGCGCACCAGCTCGACCAGGCGCTCGACGACGGCGTCGGCCTCCAGGGCGCTCGTGTCGACGACCAGCGCGTCGACCGCCGGACGGAGCGGCGCGACGGCGCGGCTCGCGTCGTCCCGGTCGCGCTTGAGCTGGTCGGCCAGCACCTCCTCGTACGGGGCCGGGCTCCCCTTCGCCGCGAGCTCGGCGTGCCGGCGGCGCGCGCGCACCTCGGGCGCGGCGGTGAGGAAGAACTTCACGTCGGCGTCGGGGAAGACGACCGTCCCGATGTCGCGCCCCTCCAGCACGGCAC
>JAJYHA010000047.1:0-4885 GCA_021784995.1 Myxococcales bacterium | reverse complement strand
GGGCGCCGTGGCCAGCCGCCGCTGGAGGTCGAGCAGCGCAGCGCGAACCACGGGCCGGGCCGAGACGGCGCTGGCGCCGAGCGAGACGGGGGGCGTGCGGATGACGACCGAGACGTCCTCCTCGTCGAGCATCACCCGCTGGCCGGCCGACGGGTCCTCGGGCGGCGGCGCCTCGAAGGCGATGCGGAGCGCGGGCAGGAGCGCGCCCAGCCGGGCGTCGTCGTCGAAGGCGACCCCGGCCCGCGAGGCCGCGAGCGCCACCGCGCGGTAGATGGCGCCGGTGTCGACCATCGCGAAGCCGAGCCGGGCGGCCACGCGGCGGGCGGTGGTGCTCTTCCCGGCCCCGGCGGGGCCGTCGATGGCGACGATGAAGGGGCGGGCCCCGGGCCGGTGCGCCCCGCTCGCGCCGGCGGCCATCAGCTCGGGATCCCCGTCGAGGAGCGCAGGGCCTACTCCGCGGTCGTGAACACGCCCATGGCCCGGAACTTCTGGTAGCGGTCGCGGACCAGCTGCTCGGGCGAGAGCTCCTTCAGCTCCGCCAGGTGTCGCCGGAGCGCTCCCGCCACGTTGGCGGCCGTCTCCGCCGGATCCCGGTGCGCGCCGCCCGGCGCCTCGGGCACGATCTCGTCGATGATCCCGAAGCCCTCCAGATCGCGGGCGGTGAGCCTGAGCGCCTCCGCGCTCTTCTGCGCCTTGGTGGCGTCGCGGTAGAGGATCGAGCTGCAGCTCTCGGGCGAGATGACGTTGTACCAGGCGTACTGGAGCATCAGGATCCGGTTGGTCACGCCGATGCCGATGGCCCCGCCCGAGGCGCCCTCGCCGATCACGACGGAGATGGACGGCACCGACAGGGAGGACATGACCTCCAGGTTGACGGCGATCGCCTCCGCCTGGCCCCGCTCCTCGGCGCCGATGCCCGGGTAGGCGCCGGGCGTGTCGATGAAGCTGAGGATCGGCCTGCGGAAGCGCTCGGCCAGGTCGAACAGGCGCCGCGCCTTGCGGTAGCCCTCCGGGCGCATCATCCCGAAGTTGCGGAAGAGGTTCTCCTTCGTGTTGCGCCCCTTCTGCTGCCCCAGGACGACCACCGGCTCGCCGTCGAACCGCGCGAACCCGCCCACCAGCGCGTGGTCGGCGGCGAAGCGACGGTCGCCCTCGATCTCGAAGAAGTCGGTGAAGAGCGCCCCCAGGTAGTCGAGGAAGTAGGGCCGGTTCGGGTGGCGCGCGAGCTGGACGATCTGCCAGCGCGAGAGGTCGCTGAAGATCTCGGCCTGCAGCTTGCGCGCCTTGCGCTCCAGCTTGGCGATCTCGTCCGTGAAGTCGACGGCGGCGCCGCCCGAGAGCTGCTTCAGCTCGGCGATCTTGGACTCGAGCGCGATGAGGGGCCGCTCGAACTCGATGACGTAGGCGGGTCGGGCCACGGCGGCGCTTATAGCACGCGGCCTACGTCGCCCGCAGCCACGCGCGCACGCGCGCGGCCAGGGCCGCCGCGTCCACCGGCGGTCGCAGCCACTCCACCTCCGGCTCGCGGCGCAGCCAGACGACTTGACGCCGTGCGTAACGCCGGTGCGCCACCGCGACACGCCGCTCCGCCTCCTCGCGCGGCAGCGCGCCCGCCAGCACCAGCGCCGCCTCGGCGTAGCCGATGGGGAGCCGCCGGGGCGGCGCACCGCCGGCCCGTCCGAGGAGCGCGCGCGTCTCCGCCAGGAGCCCGTCCACCAGCGACGGGACGCGCGCCTCGATGCGGGCGTGCAGCGCCGCGCGCGGGGGGTCCAGCGCCAGGAGCAGCGCGCGGTACCGGCGGTCGGCGAACCGGTGGGCCGCGAAGATCTCGCTCTGCGTGCGACCGCCCGACGCGATCTCCAGGGCGCGCACGACGCGGAGCAGGTCGTTGGGCCCGATCCGCGCCGCGGCCTCCGGATCGACCTCGCGGAGGCGGCGGTGGATCGCGGCGCGCCCGTGGCGGCGCGCCTCCTCCTCCAGCGAGGCCCGGAGCCGCGGGTCGCGCCCGGGCGTCGGCGCGACCCCGTGCAGCAGGGCGCGGACGTAGAGCCCCGTGCCGCCCACCACCAGCGGCACCCGCCCCCGCGCGTGGATGTCGGCGATGGCCTCGTCCGCGAGCGCGACCCAGCGCGCCGCGTCCATCCCCTCCCCGGGATCGACCACGTCGAGGAGGTGGTGCCGGATCGCCGCGCGCTGGGAGGCCGTGGGCTTGGCGGTCCCCACGTCGAGGGTCCGGTAGACCTGCTGCGAGTCGGCGTTCACGATCTCGGCGCCGATCCGGCCCGCGAGGTCGATCCCCAGCTCGGTCTTGCCGGACGCGGTCGGCCCGGCGATCGCCACCACGGCGATCCGCGCCCCGCCCGTCGGGATCCGGGCCTGCCCCTCGACCCTCACGGCGCGCCGGTCACGGGACCCGGAGCCGCGCCACCAGCTCGTCGAGCGCGATCGGGGTCTCCTGCCGCGAGTCGAGATCCTTGAGCTTGGCGCGCCCGCTGGCCACCTCGTCCCCGCCGAGCACCACCGCGTGGCGGGCCCGGACGCGCTCCGCCTGCTTGAACTGGCGCCCCAGCTTGCCGCCGCGAGGATCGAGCTCGCAGGCGATCCCGGCCCGCCGCAGCCGCCCCGCCCAGACCAGCGCGGCCCGGGCGCCCTCGGCGTCGGCGGAGACCAGGAAGAGGGCCGGCCGCGTCTGCGGCGCGGGCCGCCCCGCCGCGTCGAGGACCAGCGCGAGCCGCTCCTGCCCGAGCGCGAAGCCGATGCCCGGGGTGGCGGGTCCGCCGAGCGTCTCCACCAGGCCGTCGTACCGCCCGCCGCCCGCCACCGCGGACTGGGCGCCGATGGCGTCGCTCGAGAACTCGTAGGCGGTGCGCACGTAGTAGTCGAGCCCGCGCACCAGGCGCGCGTCGATCCGGTGGGCGATCCCGAGCGCGTCGAGCCCGGCGCGGACCGCGTCGAGGTGGACGCGGCACGCCTCGCAGAGCCGGTCGAGCAGGCGCGGCGCGCCGGCCAGCACGGGCTGGCAGCTCTCCACCTTGCAGTCGAGCACGCGCAGCGGGTTGCGGTCGATGCGCTCGTTGCAGTCGGCGCACAGGCGATCCTTGCGGTCGGACAGCCAGCGGCGGAGGTCGGCCAGGTAGGCGGGGCGGCAGCTCGCGTCCCCGACCGAGTTCAGCCTCAGCTCGGCGTGGACGCCCAGGCGCGCCAGGTAGTCGTCGAGCATCGCGATCTGCTCGACGTCGATCCCGGGCTCGGCCACGCCGAGGCACTCGCACCCGATCTGGTGGAACTGGCGGTAGCGCCCCTTCTGCGGCCGCTCGCGCCGGAACATGGGCCCCAGGTAGAACCACTTCTGCACGCCCTCGACGTGGCAGCCGTGCTCGATGTAGGCCCGGACCGCCCCGGCCGTGCCCTCGGGCCGGAGCGCGAGCCGCTCCTCGCCCTTGTCCTCGAAGACGTACATCTCCTTCTTGACGATGTCCGTCGCCTCGCCGACGCCGCGCGAGAAGAGCGCCGCCTGCTCCACGGCCGGCGTGCGGATCTCGTGGTAGCCGTAGAGCGCGAACACCTCCCGCGCCACGCGCTCCATCTCCTGCCAGCGCCCGACGGCGCCGGGGAGGAGGTCGTTCATTCCCTTCACGCCCGCGATCTTCATGCGTTGGGCTATCTAGACGAAGGGTGGCGGGCGGTCAAACCGCCGCGCGCCCCCCGATGACCTCGCCCACGCGGACCCGCGTGCCCTCCGCCAGGTCCGGGCGGAGGGAGAGGCGGCCGGACTGCCCGAGGACGATCACGGTCGAGCCCATCTCGAACGCGCCCAGCTCCTGCCCCTTCTCCACCGGGATGGGGGCCGGGTAGTCGCGCGCCTCGGCGCGGGCCCGGGGCCGGTTCGAGACCGGGACCGCGGGGTCGTACCGCGCGCGGATGCGGCCGACGACGGTCGCGCCGACCGCCACCACCGCGCAGGCTCCGAGCGGCGTGTCGAGCAGGGTCGTCAACCGCTCGTTGCGCGTGTAGAGCCCCGGGACGGCCCGCACCGACGCGTCGTTCACCGGCCAGAGCTGGCCCGGCACGTACCGGTAGCCGACGACGCGGCCGCCCAGCGGGAAGTGGATGCGGTGGTAGTCGCGCGGCGAGAGGTAGAGGGTGACGAAGGGGCCGCCGTGGAACCGCGCCGCCAGCCCGGCGTCGCCGAGCAGCGCCTCCACCGTGTAGTCGAGCCCCTTCGCCTGGAGGAGGCGCCCCCCCTCGGCGCGGCCGCAGCGGGAGACGACGCCGTCCACGGGCGCGACCAGCACCTCCTCCCCTGGCGCCACCGGGCGCAGCCCGGGCCGGAGCGGCCGCGCGAAGAACTCCCCGAAGGTCTCGAACGCGTCCACGGGCCCGCACTCGGCGAGGTCGATCGCGTACCTCCACGCGAAGGCGCGCAGGGCCGCCCGGCGCACGGGGCCGGGCAGCCGGGCGCGCGTCAGCCCGCCCACCGCGCGCGACAGCGCATTCTTCGGAAGGAGCCCCAGCGCGGCCAGGAGCGCGCGCCCCTTCACGGCGCGGCGCTCCGCCCGGCCGGGATCACCTTCACGCCGGGCGGGATCGGCACCACCTTGCCCTTCACCACCATCCCCGTGCTGCCATCCGGCAGCGGCGCGAGCTGCACCGGCTCCCGCCGCTCGACCCGCTTCACCGCGTCCGCCGGCCTCACGCCCGCGAGGGTGCCGTCCATGAAGAGCACCACCTGGCCGACGAGCGCGGGATCCACCTCGCGGCAGCCTGGCTCGTCCTTCAGGGCCCAGAGCTCGCCCCGGCTGGCCTTCTCCCCCGGCCGCACCACGTCCACGGGCCCGCGCGCCTCGACGCAGGTGCTCCGAGCCTTGCGGAACTCCTCCAGCGA
>JAJYHA010000091.1 GCA_021784995.1 Myxococcales bacterium | reverse complement strand
CCGGTCGCCGCCGAGCTCCCCCGCCTCGTCTTCTTCATGAACCCGAACGGCCGGCCGTGCCAGATGCAGGAGCGGATCCTGGAGGAGATGTCCGGCCAGCTGCAGGGGCGCGCGGTGGTCGTCCGCTACCGGACGACCGAGCCGGCCGAGATCGTCCGCTTCGAGCAGTACGGGATCCGCGCGCTCCCGGAGCTGCTCCTGACCGACGCTGCCGGCCGCGAGCTGCGCCGGGCCCCGCCGGGCATCCAGTCCCCGGCGGAGGTCCTGGAGCTCGTCGGCCGCTGAGCCCGGCGATGGCGATCGGCCTCTCGACCCTCGCGCTCTCCTTCGGCGCCGGCCTGGCGAGCGTCGCCAGCCCCTGCGTCCTGCCGGTGGTACCGATCATCGTCGCCGGCACCGCCGAGGAGCACCGCTCCCGGCCGGCGCTGGTCGTGGCCGGCATCGCCGCGAGCTTCGTGGCGATGGGGATCGCGAGCAGCCTCTTCGGCGGCGCCATCGGGCCGGCGCTGCCGGCGCTGGAGAAGATCGCCGGCGCGCTCGTCCTCGCCACCGGCCTGCTGCTCCTCGCCGACGTGAACCTCTTCAAGCGGCTCACCTGGCTCCAGCGCGTCGGACCGGTGGGGGGCGGCCGCTGGTCCGGCCTCCTCCTCGGCGCGAGCCTGGGGCTGGTCTGGATCCCCTGCGTCGGGCCGCTGCTGTCGAGCGTCCTGGCGATGGTCGCGACGCGCGGCTCGCTCGCGGTGGGGGTGATCCTCCTCCTCGTCTACTCCGCCGGCTTCGCGCTGCCGATGCTCGCCGTCGGGTACGGCTCCCGGGCGCTCCGGACGCGGGTGCGGGCCATCGCCGCCCACCCGGTCGCGGTCCGGTGGGCCTCCGGGCTCCTGCTCGTGGCCTTCGGCGCCGTCATCCTCCGCAGCGGCATGCTCTTCGCGGCGACCTAGGGCGCGCTCACTCGAGGCCGAGCGCCCGCATCCGGCGCCAGAGCGTGCTGCGGCTCACGCCGAGCGCCCGGGCGGTCTCCATCCGGTTCCAGCGGTGCCCCTCGAGCTCGCGCACGATGGCCGCGCGCTCGCCCGGCTCGGGCGCGGCCCGGGCGGGGGCGTGCGGCGCGTGGGGAGGGGGCGGGGCCAGCGGGGGATCGTCCGCCGGGGAGGGATCGGCCCGGGGGTCCCCGAAGCCCGCGCCCTCGAGGATCTCGTGCGGGAGGTCCTCCGGCTGGATGGTCTGGCCCCGGCAGACGGTGGCCGCGAACTCCAGGGCGTTCTCCAGCTCGCGGACGTTCCCGGGCCACGGGTGCGAGTGGATGACGCGGATCGCCTCGGGGGAGAGCCGCAGGGCGCGGCCGGTGCGGGCGCCGGCCCGCGAGAGGAGGAGCGCGGCGATGGGCTCGATGTCCTCGCGGCGATCGCGCAGGCGCGGGAGCTCGATCGGGAAGACGCGGAGGCGGTAGTAGAGATCCTCGCGGAACTGGCCGTCGGCGACCGCCTTGCGCAGGTTGCGGTTCGTGGCGGCGATGATCCGAGCGTTGGTCGGCCGGGTCTGGCCGTCGCCGACGCGCTCGAAGGCGTGCTCCTGCAGGACCCGGAGCAGCTTCACCTGGAGGTTCATGGGCACGTCGCCGACCTCGTCGAGGAAGAGCGTGCCGCCGCTCGCCGACTCGAAGCGCCCGACCCGGTCCCGGACGGCGCCGGTGAAGGCGCCGCGGACGTGGCCGAAGAGCTCGCTCTCGAGGAGCTCGCCGGGGAGCGCCGCGGCGTTCACCGCGACGAACGGGCCGCTCCGGCGCGGGGAGTTGGCGTGGATGATCCGCGCCATGACCTCCTTGCCGGTGCCGCTGTCGCCGGTGATGAGGACCGTCGCCTCGCCGTACTGGAGGGTGTCGATCAGCCGGAAGACCCGGGCCATCGCCTTCGAGCGGGCGATGAGGCCGAACCCGGCGATCGGGCCGCTCGCCTCGACGGTCGCCTCGTCCGCGGGGCGCATCACCACGAGGTAGCGCGCGTCGGGATCGCAGACGCCGTAGCGGTCGGGCTGGAGCGGGGCGGCCGAGACCGACATGAGCCGGGCCGGGCCGCCCTCCGCCTGGAGGAAGGCGCGCCAGCCCTCGCGCTTCTCGCCGGAGACGAGCGCCTGGCGCAGCGGCCCCGACTCGCCGAAGAGCTCCGCGCCCAGGATCTCCTCGGCGGGGCGGCCGCGGGCCCTCGCGGCGGCGGCCTGGCCGATGAGGGACGCGAGGAGCTCGGAGGCGTGGCGGATCCGGAAGTCGCCGTCGAGGGCCATGCAGACCCGGCCGAGGGACCCGAAGGCGGCGTTGACCGCCGCGAAGGCCATCTCGTGGTCCTGGACGCAGGCCGCGCCGGTCTCCGCGGGGGGCGTCGACACGTTCGACTGGCTCTTCATGTTTCACCCGTTCTGAAACGCCATGTTGCGTGTCGCGCGAAACGACGTGTCGCACCGGATCATAACCGCCCGCCGTTCCAGCATCCAGGCCACGGCACGCGGCGCGCAAAGCGTGACAAGCGAGAAACACGCCGGGCAGAGCCGGCGCCGTCGTACACGAAAATACATTGTGTGGCCATGTGGTTGAACGCGCGACACGCTCGCGACGCTGCGTCGCAGCGCCGCCGGGCGGCCCAGGCGCTCGCACGACGAATGGAAGGCAACCGCGATGAAGAGTCCATGGATCCTGGCTGCCCTGGTGGCGCTGATCATCGGCGGCGGCATCGGCGTCGCCATCGCGCTCCGGCCAGCGGCCGCTCCCCGCGAAGGCAGGGAGGCGCAGTTCGTCAGGCCGGTCCGGCCGCACTTCGACCACGCGGCGGTCATCACCGGGAAGTTCGAGCGGGCGGAGGACGTGAGCCGCGCCTGCCTCAAGTGCCACCCGGACGCGGCCTCGATCATGAAGACCTCGCACTGGAGCTGGGTCGGAGACCCGGTGGCGGTGCCGGGCCACGCCGGTGAGGTCCGCATCGGCAAGAAGAACCTGATCAACAACTTCTGCATCACCACCCGCGGCAACAACAAGTCCTGCATGAAGTGCCACATCGGCAACGGCTGGAAGGACGACTCCTTCGACTTCAAGGATCCGGCGAACGTCGACTGCCTGGTCTGCCACGAGGGGAGCAACTCCTACGTGAAGGGGGACTTCGGCACGCCCGTCGCCGGCACCGACCTCGCGGCGGTGGCGCGCTCGGTCGGGACCCCCCGGCGCGAGAACTGCCTCACCTGCCACGCCTACGGCGGCGGCGGCCAGGGGGTGAAGCACGGCGACCTCGACTCCTCGCTCAACCACCCGCTGGAGAGCGCGGCAGTCCACATGGGCCGGCTGCAGTTCCTCTGCGTCGACTGCCACCGGTCGCCGGACCACCAGATCCCGGGCCGCGCCTTCTCGGTGAGCGTCGAGGACTCGCACGGCGTCTCGTGCACCGGCTGCCACGTGAAGCCGGCCCACCGGGACGAGCGGATCAACGCCCACCTCTCGGCCGTCGCCTGCCAGACCTGCCACATCCCGTCCTTCGCCGGGAAGGTGCCGACCAAGGCGACCTGGGACTGGAGCAAGGCGGGGGACGCGAGCCGCAAGGACGACGTGCACCACTACCTCAAGATCAAGGGCGAGTTCACCTACGAGCAGGGCGCGCTCCCGGAGTACCGGTGGTTCAACGGCACCGTCGACCGGTACCTCCTCGGCGACAAGCTCGACCCGACCCGCACCACGGTCCTGAACCCGCCCCGCGGCTCGATCCGGGATCCGACCGCCCGCATCTGGCCCTACAAGATCCACCTGGCCAAGCAGCCCTACGACGCGGTGAACGACTACCTGCTCCCCCCCCTCACCGGCGGCCCGGGCGGCTACTGGACCACCTTCGACTGGCCGAGCGCGCTCACGCTCGGCGCCAAGCTCTCGAACCTTCCCTTCAGCGGCAAGTTCGGCTTCGCGCCGACGGAGATGGACTGGCCGCTCTCCCACATGGTCGCGCCCAAGGAGCGGGCGCTCACCTGCACCGACTGCCACGGGGACCACTCCCGCCTCGACTGGAAGGCCCTGGGCTACGCCGGTGACCCGATCAAGATCGGAGGTCGCCAGTGAACCGCCGGATCCGCCCGACCCTCGTCGCGCTCGCCGTCTCGCTCGCCGCGCCGGCGCTCGGCCAGCAGGCCGTCAACCCCATCCACCCGGTCTTCGCGCCGCTCGACGCCGCCGGCCACCCGACCCGCGCCGCGGGGGCGATCTCGGTCGAGCGGACCTGCGGCGCCTGCCACGACGCCGCGTACATCGCGGCCCACAGCCGGCACGCCGGGCCGGCCGTCACGGCGACCTGCGTCCAGTGCCACGTCGACGGAGGGGCGCTCGACGTCCGCGCGGAGACCCTCGACGCCGAGGGGCGGCTGGTCCGCGCCGCCATCCGGATCGGGGCGCCGCGGGCCGCCAGCTGCGGCCGCTGCCACGGCCTGATCTCGGACGGGGCGGCGCCGGTGGCCATCCCGCCCGACTACTCCTCCCCGGGCGGCGCGCCGGGCCGGACCCTCTCCCTCACCCAGGGGGAGGGGGCGATCGTGGCGCCGCAGCGGATGGCCGACTCCTTCCTCGACCTCCAGGGGAAGGCGAAGCTCGAGTCGCCCTGGGACGTCCACGCGGCGAAGCTCGTCGACTGCGTCGCCTGCCACTACGCGAGCAACAACCCGGGGCGGGTGGCCGAGCGGCACACCGCGCTGCGCTACCTCACCGACGACCCGCGGCGCGCGACGACCGCCGAGTTCCTGGTGCGCCCCGACCACCGGTTCGTCGAGCAGGGCTGCCGCTCCTGCCACGACGCCCTCCAGGCGCACGAGTTCCTCCCCTATCGCAGCCGCCACATGACCGTGCTCGCCTGCCAGGCGTGCCACGTCGCGGCGCCGATGGGGCTCGCCCTGGAGATGGTGGACGCCACCGTCGTCACCACCGCCGGCAAGCCGGTGGTCCGCTACCGGAACGCCTCGCCGCGGCCCGGCGAGTCGCTGAACGCCGCCACCATCCGGCCGTTCCGGCCCCTCCTCGTCGAGCGCCAGGAGCAGGACGGCGTCACCCGCCTGGCGCCGGTCAACACCGTGAGCCGGTTCCGCTGGATCTCGGGCGCGACCCGCGCCGAGGTCCCGCCCGAGCTGGTGGCCCGCGCCTACCTCGAGGGCAACGCCTACGCGCCGGCGGTGCTGGAGCGGTTCGACGCGAACCACGACGGCCGCCTGGAGGAGAGCGAGCTCCGGCTCGACTCCCGGCGCAAGGCCGACCTGGTGGCCGGTCGGCTCGCGGTCCTCGGGGTCGTCGACCCGGTGATCGAGGGGACGCTCGACACCTACCCGCTCGGCCATGGCGTGCCGTCGCGCGACCGGGCGCTGCGCGACTGCTCCGAGTGCCACTCCGGCGACTCGCGGATGTCCGCGCGCTTCGTCGTGGCCGGGTACCTCCCCGGCGGGACGCCGCCCCGGCCTCGCGAGGGGTCGCGGGTCGAGCTCGCCGGCGTGCTGACGCCGGGCGAGGACGGCTCGCTCGTCCTGGAGCGCGACCGCGAGGCCGCCCCCGGCAAGCTCCACGTGCTCGGCCACTCGCGGGAGGGGCTCACCAACACCCTCGGCTTCGCCCTCTTCGTGGCGGTCTTCCTCGGGGTGGCGGCCCACGGCCTGGTCCGGTTCGTGCTGCGCAAGGCGCGGACCCGGCACGCGCACGCGGACGGCGGGCGGGCCTACGTCTTCGGCCGGTACGAGCGGCTCTGGCACTGGACCATGGCGCTCTCCGGGGTGCTCCTCATCGTGAGCGGCCTGGAGATCCACTCCGCCACGCCCCGCTGGCTCATCGACCTCCCGCGGGCGGTGTCGCTCCACAACGTGTTCGCCGTGCTCCTGATGCTGAACGCCTTCCTGGCGCTCTTCTATCACCTGACCACGCGGGCGATCCGGAACTTCATCCCCGAGCCCCACGGGTTCCTGGCGCGGGCGCTCGAGCACATGGCCTACCAGTCGCGCGGCATCTTCTTCGGCGGGCCCCACCCCACCAACGCGCCGGGCCACAAGCTCAACCCGCTGCAGCAGGTCACCTACCTGGCCCTCCTCAACGTCCTCTTCCCGCTCCAGATCGTGACCGGGCTGCTCATCTGGGCGGTCGGCCACTGGCCGGACGTGGCCACCGCGCTCGGCGGCCTCCACTACGTGGCGCCGCTCCACAACGCAGGGTCCTGGCTCTTCCTCTCCTTCTTCGTCCTGCACGTCTACCTCGTCACCACCGGCCGCACGCCCACCGAGCACCTGGAGTCGATGATCACCGGCTACCAGGCGGTCGACCCGGGCGAGGCCGCGCCGGAGCGGAGCTGAACATGGCCACCACCAAGGAAGCGCGTCCCTACGTGAACCCGTACCTCGCCGGGACGCTGCTCGGCGTGGTGCTCTTCCTCGCCTTCTTCATCACCGGCGGAGGGCTCGGCGCCTCGGGGGCGCTGACCCACGTGCAGACCGGCGTCCTGAGCTGGTTCGCGCCCGGGCACGTGGACCGGAACGCCTACTTCGCCGACATCGCCGGCGGGCGGAAGAACCCCTGGGCCTCCTCCGAGGTCTACATGCTGGTCGGGACGGCGGTCGGGGGGCTGGTCTCCGGCCTCGTCAACCGGCGCTTCAAGCTCGAGTTCCGGAAGGGCCCCCGGATCTCCACCCCGGCCCGGGTCTTCTTCGCCCTGACCGGCGGCGCGATCATGGGCTACGGGGCGCGCATGGCCCGGGGCTGCACCTCGGGGCAGGCGCTCTCCGGGGTCGCGACCCTCTCGGCCGGGAGCCTGGCCTTCGCCTTCGCCATCTTCGCCAGCGGGTACGCGCTCGCCTGGTTCGTCCGCCGGCTCTGGACCTGACCGTCCCAGGAGAGACCACATGCTCCCCATCGATCTCGCAGCCACCCTCGGCCCCGTCGGCACCGCGCTCCTCTTCGGGGCGATCGGCGCCGGCTTCGGCGCCGCCCTGGAGATGGGCGGCTTCGGGGACACCCGCAAGCTCGCCGCCCAGTTCTACCTGAAGGACATGACCGTCCTGAAGGTGATGTTCACCGGGATGATCGTGGCCGCGGTCCTCATCGCCGGCGCGACCGCCTTCGGCCTCCTCGACATGAGCCGGGTCTGGATCAACCCGACCTACCTCTGGCCGGGGATCGTCGGCGGCCTCATCATGGGCGTCGGCTTCGTGCTCGGCGGCTTCTGCCCCGGCACCTCGATCGTCGCCGCCTCGACGCTGAAGGTCGACGGGATGGTCTTCCTCGTCGGGGTGCTGACCGGGATCTGGGCCTTCGGGGAGACGGTCTCCGGCTTCCAGGGGTTCTTCTTCTCCTCGGCGATGGGTCGGTTCACCCTGGCCGACTGGCTCGGGCTCCCGGTGGGGGCGACCCTGCTGCTCCTGGTCGCCATGGCCCTGCTCCTCTTCTGGCTCGGCGATCTCGCCGTGGCCCGCTTCGGGCAGGGGAAGCCCTGGGCCGAGATCTCGCTCCGCCCCGGCCGGACCGGCTTCGCCGCGGCGGCCGCGATCGTCCTGGCCACCGTGGTGGTGATGGCCCGCGGCCAGCCCACCCCCGCCGAGAAGTTCGCCCTCCTGGGGCCGGCGGCGGCGCAGCCGGTCGAGGACCGGAGCATCTTCGTCCACCCCGCGGAGGTGGTCGCCCTGCGCAAGGACCTGAACCTGCAGGTGAACGTCGTCGACCTGCGCGACGAGCACGACTTCAACCTGTTCCACCTGGGCGGGGCGCGCCGGGTGGCCCCCGGGGACCTCGCCCGACCCGCGGTGCTGAAGGGGTTCCTCGACGCCCCGGCGAGCACCGTGACCTTCCTGGTGGGGAACGGCGAGCCGGCCGAGCTGGCCGCGTGGAAGGAGCTCAAGGCGCTCGGCGCCAACAACCTCTACGTCCTGGACGGCGGGATCGACCGCTGGCTCGAGCTCTACCCCGTCCCCGCCTGCATCGCCGAGCGGGCCGTCCCGGCCCCCGCCGATCCGGACGCCCTCGCGTGGCGCTTCGCCTACGCGACCGGCTCCAGCCTGCCGGCCGCCTGGCCGGAGCTCCCCAGCTCGCCCGACTTCCGCTCACCGTGCGGGCAGCTGGTGGCGACCGAGGGGGAGCCGGAGGGCGGGGAGCACGAGGGGATCGTCTGGCCGACCTACGCCTTCCAGAAGAAGGTGAAGCTCAAGGCCAAGGTGGCGGTGAAGGGCGGGTGCGGGTAGCCGCGCTCTCCGCGACGGTCGGGGCGCCCGCCCGGGGAGGGGCGGGCGGCCCCCCCCCAAGCACCGCTCCGGCGCTGGCGGCGGCGACGCGGTCCGGTTAGCACCCGGGGATGCCGCTCCGGATCACGCTGTACTCCGACTTCGTCTGACCGTTCTGCTTCGTCGCCGAGGCGAGCAGCCTGGTCA
>JAJYHA010000282.1 GCA_021784995.1 Myxococcales bacterium | reverse complement strand
GGGGCGTCCGGGACCGGCCCGACGCCTTCGCCGTGACCGCGCTGCTGGATCGCGAGCAGTTCGACGCGCTCTGCGTCGAGGCCGGAGAGCCGCTGCTGGTGGTGGGCAGCGCCGGGAGCGGCAAGACCACCGTGGCGCTCCACCGGCTGGCCCGGATCGCGTTCGACGACCCGCGCGCCCACCCCGCCTCGCGCCTGCAGGTGGTGGTGCCGGAGCCGGGCCTGGCCCGGCTGGCGGCGCGCCTGCTCGCGCCGCTCGGCCTGGACCGCGTCGCGGTGCGGACGCTCGACGCCTGGTCGCGCGGCGCCTTCCAGAGCCTCTTCTCCACGCCGCCGCCCCGCCTCACCGACGAGACGCCGCCGCTCGTCTCCCGGCTCAAGCGGCACCCCGCCCTCTACCACGCCCTGCGCCGGCGCCCGCGCCTGGCGGGTGCGCCCGCGGCGCCCTGGACCCGCCTCCGGGCCGAGCTCGGCGAGCTGACGGGTGACCGGGCGTTCCTGGAGGGCGTGGTCCGCGCGGCGGGGGGCGAGCTGCCGTCGACCGCCGTCGAGGAGACGCTGCGCCACACGCGGCTCCAGCTCGCCTCCCCGCTCGCCCTCGCGCTGCGCGGCTTCGACCACGACCGGACGGTGGCGCTCGACGGCGAGGCGGTCGACGCGCGCACCCCCGACGCGCTCGCCGGCACGCTCGACGCGGAGGACCTGGCCATCCTCCTCTTCCTCGCCGCCTGGCGCTCGGGGGCGAGCGGCCGGCGGCTGTCGCACCTCGTGGTGGACGAGGCGGAGGACGTGTCGCTCTTCGAGCTGTACGTGCTGGGCCGCCAGCTCGGCGGGCGCCGGAGCCTCACCGTGGCCGGGGACGAGGGGCAGCAGACCACCTCGAGCTTCGGCGGCTGGGCGGAGGCGCTGGCCGCCCTGGGCGCGGAGCGCGCCCCCGTCTGCCGCCTCGAGACGACCTACCGCTGCCCCTCCCCCGTGGCCCGGCTGGCGCACGCGGTGCTCGGCCCGCTGGCGCCGCCGACCCCGCCCCGGCCCTGCCACGACGGCGTCCCCGTCGGCCGCTTCGACTTCCCCACCGAGGCGCACTGCCACCTCTTCGTCGCCGGTGCCGTCCGCGACCTGCTCGACCGTGAGCCGCGCGCCTCGGTGGCGGTGGTGGCGCGGGGGCCCGAGGTGGCACGCTCCGTCCACCGGCTCCTGGCCGACCTGCCGGAGGCGCGGCTCGTGCTCGACGGCGCCTTCCCGTTCGAGCCGGGCGTCGACGTCACCGACGTGGAGAGCGTGAAGGGGCTCGAGTTCGACTACGTGATCGTCCCCGACGCCTCCGCCGCCACCTACCCCGCCACCGACGAGTCCCGCCGTCGGCTGCACGTCGCCGTGACCCGCGCCTCGCACCAGCTGTGGATCGCGACGGTCGGTGCACCCTCCCCGCTCGTCGCCTCGATCTCGACTGTCGGAGCGGGCTGATCTTCCGATAGGATGGAGGCGTGGGCGTCCGCACCATCGTCGTCGGCGACGTGCACGGCTGCCTCGACGAGCTGGACGAGCTGCTCCGGACGGTGTCGCTCCGGCCGGGCTTCGACCGGCTGGTCTTCGTGGGCGACCTCCTCGACCGGGGTCCCGACTCGATCGGCGTCCTGCGCCGCGATCTCGAGCTGGGGGCGCTCTCGGTGCTGGGGAACCACGAGGCGACGCACCTGCGCTGGGCGCGCCACGAGGCGTGGCACCGGCGCGACCCCTCCCACCAGAACCCGGTGCGGCCGCTCCCGCCGGATCGGATGGCCGAGCACCGCCGCCTCACCCCGCCCGACATGGCCTGGCTGTCGTCGCTCCCGACCGTCCTGCGGCTCGACCGGCGCTGGGCGGTGATCCACGGCGGGCTCTCGCCGCGCCGGCGCCTCGACGCGCAGGTGCCCGACGAGGTGATCCGGATGCGGCTGGTCGATCCCGAGGGGCAGATGGTCGCGCGTCGCCGCGGCGCGATCCCGCCGCACCTGGCGCCCTGGGCCACGCGCTGGCGCGGGCCGGAGAGCATCATCTACGGCCACCACGTGCACGGCCTCGAGGAGCCTCGCCTCGACCAGCCCGCACCTGACGTCCGCTGCGTCGGGCTCGACACCGGCTGCTGCTACGGCGGCCGGCTCAGCGCGCTCCTGCTTCCCGCGGAGGAGATCGTCTCCGTCCCCGCCCGCGCAGCCTACGGGGCCCGGGCGCGCTGAAGGCGCTGCCTGCACCCGGTCACGCGCACGGCGCGAGGGCCTGCGCTCCTCCGCCTCCCCGCTCCCCGCGCTCGTGCCGACCGGCCTTCGCGCGCGGGCGGCGAACGCGCCGTCAGGCCAGGAGGACCGCCGCGCGATCGTTCCGGCGCTGCGCGACGAGGCCCCAGGACAGGAAGGCCAGCTCCAGGACCGCGACGGCCACCATCCACAGCACGACGGGGGAGTCCCCCATCGCGTACGAGTGCATCCCGGTGGTGAGCACGAAGTTCACCCCCAGGTAGGTCATCAGGATGGTCTGGAAGGCGATGATGCTGATGGCGGCCACGCCGAAGCGCCCGATGAACCGATCCCAGCGCCCGTGCAGGATGGCGACGTAGGCGAGGAAGGCGACGAGCGACCAGACCTCCTTCGGATCCCAGCCCCAGTACCGGCCCCACGACGACGCTGCCCAGATCGAGCCGGTCAGGATGCCCGCGATGAGCAGGATCGAGCCCACGTGGATGTACCAGTAGAGCAGGTCGTTCATGCGGCCGATGAGCTGCTCGCGGCGCGGGGCGAAGATGGTGAAGCCGATCTGCATGTGCGCCACCACGACGCCCAGCGCCAGCACCGAGTAGCTCACCATGATGATGGGCACGTGGATCGCCAGCCACGGCGTGCCGGACAGGACCGGCGGGACCGGGTGGACGAAGCCGTCGATGGGGAGCAGGTCCGTGAGCATCATGGTGAGGGCGGCCATGGCGTTGGCGTTCAGCACCACCAGCCGGTTGCGCATCACCGCGAAGGCCACCACCGCGAAGAGCCCCACGCCCCAGGCCAGGAAGAGCAGCGACTCGTACATGTTCGAGGCGGGGATGCGATCCGCGATCTGCCAGCGCGTGGCGATGCCCCACGTCATCACGGCGAAGCCGGCCACCAGCCCGGCCAGGCCGAGCCCGTCGAGCAGCCGGCTCCGGCGATTCCACCCCACGACGGAGACGACGAGCGCGAAGAGGAGCACGATCCAGGCGATGCGCACCGGGCGGATCGCGTTGTAGGCGAGCTCGCGCTCGATGGCGGCGGGCGGGGGCCAGCCCTGCAGCCGCGGCCCCGTCGCCACGGCGGCCAGCTCGGGCGCGCCGCGCACCTCGAGGACGTTCCAGCGCTGGGTGACGTCGCCCGGCGGGGGCAACGGGCGAATGACGTCGCGCTGCAGGAAGCGCTGGAGGAGCACGAGCCGCTCCTCGAGCTTCTCGGCGGCGCCCATCGCGCCCGAGCGCGGGATCCCGGCCTGCGCGGCGCGGTGCGCCTGATCCATCGTGCCCATGATGGCCGCGTTGGACACGATGTCGTCGAAGGAGGCGTGCGTCACCCCGGCGGGCCACCCGGCGACCGCCACCAGCTCGGCGCTCCCGAGCTCGACCACCGGCGCCCGCCTCGCCTGCTCGGGACGGAACCACCAGCCGGTGGCGGTGTCGACCGGGTCCTCGCCGTGCCACGCGCGCGCGCCGGTCACCTTCCAGACCGCCTCGCGCGCCAGCGTGTCGAGCGGCATGACGCGTCCGTCGTACTGCACCGGGAGGTGCCGCATCGCCTCCGTCGTCCCGTCGTCCGCGCGCGCCAGCCCGGCCAGGCCGAGCGCCAGGAGCGCGACGACGGCGACGCCTCGGCCGGGCCCGCTCCCCGGTCCCAGGGCCGCCCCCTCCTGGCGTGCGCGCTCGCGCGCCTGCGAGATGCGCGTTCCCAGGACGATGCACATGCCGAGCACGAGCAGGCCGTACCCGACGAACACGACAGGCTGGCCGGGATCGCGCGACACCGAGAGCACGGTCGCCTGGCGACCGCCCGACTGCTGGTAGCTCGACTGGAAGAAGGTCCAGCCCCCGTGCTCGAGCGGGTGATTCATCCAGAGGGCGGTCACGAGGGGCTGCCGGCCGGGCTCCAGGACCTCGACGTCGCTGCGGAACTGCGACGGCTGCATCGTGCCCGGGTAGTGTCCGATCGTGAACCTGTCGAGCTTCACCGCGAAGGGCAGCGTCGTCCTCCCTAGGACGGCGCCTTGAGCATCGGTGTTGACGATCTCGCTCCCGCTCTCACCCTCCCACAGCATCAGCCGGCCTTCGACCTTGAAGAAGAACGAAACCACGGCGCCGGCCAGGATGACGATCATGGCCCCGTGCGTCGTGAGGTAGCCGATGCGCCCCTTCCCCCACGGAAAGAGTGACACCAGGGAGGCGAGCACGTTGACGGCGAAGAGCCCCTCGAGGCCCAGGAACCACGGCGCGTAGTACACGAGGCGCGCCGCCTCGGCAGACCCGCTCGAGGACTCGAAGATGGTCCCGGTGGCGAGTCCGATCAACAGCAAGATCAAGAGGATGACGGCCAGTTTGAGCGAGGCGAGGGCGCCGAGCAGCTTCTTCATGCGCGGGAAACTGCCACGTTTTCGGGTGAAGGTCACGCACGGGACGCACGACGGCCCGGGAACGGGCGGCCGCTCCCGCGCATCCCCCCTGTGAGGCGCCTCCCCCTTGTCGCGCTGGCGGCGGTCGCCGCGTTCAGTTCCGCACGTCGTCGAGCCGGTCGAGCACCGCGATCCCGGATCGCGCCAGCGTCTCGATGGCCTTCGGTGCGTCGTCGAACCGGAAGATGATGACCGCGACGTCACCGCTCTTGCGGGCCGCCGAATACATGTATTCCACGTTGATCCCGCCGCTGCGGAGGGCGTCGAGGGTCTCGGCGAGCCCGCCCGGACGGTCGGGGACCTGGACCGCCACCACGCTGGTCTTGTCCACCGTGAAGCCGGCGTCCTTGAGGACGCCGCGCGTCCGGTCGGCGTCGTCGACGATGAGCCGCAGGATCCCGAAGTCGGACATGTCGGCCACCGAGACGGCCTTCATGTCCACTCCGTTCCTCGCCAGCACGTCGACCACGTCGGCGAGCCCTCCCGAGCGGTTCTCCAGGAAGATGGAAATCTGTGAGACCTCCATGAACTCTCCCCCATGACCCGCCACGCCGGGCCGCAGCGAGGATACCCGACGAAAGCAGCGGGAACGGCGCGACAATCTGACGCGCTCCTCGCCCCACGGGAGACCAGCAGGGCCGCCCGCGCCTCGCCGTGAGGGCGGGCACGGCCCGCCGCGGCCGCCTCTCGTCATGCCGGGTCCGGGCCGCACGCATCGGGGGTGCGCCGATCGCGGCGGCCCCTTCGCCTGCACCGGAGCGGGCAGCGGTGGTGCTACCTTGGTGTCGTCCCAGGAGCTCGCTGGACCGTCGTCATGGCGTCCCGACCGCTCTCCGCCGACCAGCTCCACCGCCGCTGCGCGGTCGCGGCGCTCCCGTTCGAGACCACGGCCGAGGTGGCCGACCTCGCGGAGCCGCTCGGCCAGCAGCGCGCGCTGGCGGCGCTCGAGTTCGGCACGGCAGTCCACGGGCCCGGGTACCACATCTTCGTGCTCGGCCCTCCGGGCCGGGGGCGTCGCACCGCGGCCCTGCGGGTCCTCGCGCGGCGGGCGGCGAGCGACGGCGCGGCGGGAGATTGGTGCTACCTCAACAACTTCGACGACCCGCAGAAGCCGCGCGCGCTGCGGCTGCCGCGCGGGCGCGCCGCAGCGCTGCGGCGCGACATGGAGCGCCTGGTGGAGGATCTGGGCGCCTCCATCCCGGCCGTCTTCGAGAGCGAGGACTACCGCACGCGCCTGCAGGTGCTGGAGAAGCAGCTGGCGGAGCGGCGCGATCAGGTGATGCGGGCGGTGCAGGCCCACGCCGAGGAGCGGCGGGTCACCGTGGTGAGGACGCCGGTGGGGCTGGCGGTCGCGCCGGTGAAGGAGGGCGGCGAGGTCCTGGATCCGGAGCAGTTCCACCAGCTGCCGACCGAGGAGCAGGCGCGCATCCAGCGCGACATCGGCGCCATCCAGGAGGAGCTGCAGGCGGCCCTGCGCGGCATGCCGCAGCTCGAGCGCGAGCACCGGGAGCGCGTCAAGGAGCTGAACCGGGAGGTCACGCTCTACGCGGTGGACCACCTCATGGAGGAGCTGCGCCACCGGCACGCGGACGTGCCGCAGATCCTCGTCCACCTCGAGGCGGTCCAGCGCGACGTGGTGGAGAACGTGCACGAGCTGCTGGGCTCGACCGAGGCGTCCGACGCCGCGGGCCAGCTGCGCAAGCTCCTGCTCGAGACGCCGGCGCTGAAGCGCTACCGCGTCAACGTCGTGGTGGACAACGCGGCCACGCCGGGCGCGCCCGTCGTCCACGAGGACCTCCCCACCTACGCCAACCTGTTCGGGCGCATCGAGCACCACGCGCAGTTCGGCACGCTGGTGACCGACTTCACCCTGATCCGGCCGGGCGCCCTGCACCGCGCCAACGGCGGGTACCTGGTGCTCGACGCGCGCCGCCTGCTCGCGCAGCCGCTCTCCTGGGAGCAGCTCAAGCGCGCCCTGGACGCCCGCCGGATCCGCATCGACACACCGGAGCGCATGTACGGCTTCTCGGGCGCGGCGACGCTCGAGCCCGAGCCCATCCCGCTCGACGTGAAGGTGGTGCTGATCGGGGAGCGGTGGCTCCACCACCTCCTCGCCGCCTACGACCCGGAGTTCCTGGAGCACTTCAAGGTGGCGGCCGACTTCGAGGACTCCTTCCCGCGCGACGGCAACGAGCCAGGCTACGCGCAGCTGGTGGCCACCGTGGCGCGCGCGGCGGGGCTGCGCCCGTTCTCCCGCGAGGCGGTGGGCGTGGTGGTGGAGCGCGCCGCGCGCCTGGCCGAGGACGCCGACCGGCTCACCGCCGACCTGGCCGCGGTGGTCGACCTGGCGCGCGAGGCGGACCACGCCGCGTCGGTGGCGGGCCACGACGTGGTCGCGGCGGCCGACGTGGACCGCGCCCTGGGCGCGCAGCTCGAGCGCCACGGCCGCCTGCGCGCGCGCGTGCTGGACGAGATCGTGCGCGGCACCCTCCTCATCGCGACCGCCGGCGCCACGGTGGGCCAGGTGAACGGGCTCTCGGTCGTCCAGGCGGGGCAGTTCACGTTCGGGCAGCCCAGCCGCATCACGGCCCGCGTGCGACTCGGCAAGGGCGAGGTGGTGGACATCGAGCGGGAGGTGGAGCTGGGTGGCCCCATCCACTCGAAGGGGGTGCTGATCCTGGCGGGGTACCTCGCCTCGCGGTTCGCGGCCGATCGCCCCTTCACGCTCTCCGCGAGCATCGTGTTCGAGCAGTCGTACGGGGGCGTGGAGGGGGACAGCGCCTCCTCCGCGGAGCTGTACGCGCTGCTCTCGGCCCTCTCCGGCCTCCCGATCCGGCAGGGGATCGCCGTGACCGGGTCGGTGAACCAGCTCGGCCAGGTGCAGCCGATCGGCGGGGTCAACGAGAAGATCGAGGGCTTCTTCGACGTGTGCCGGGCCCGGGGCCTCGACGGCACGCAGGGCGTGGTCGTCCCGGCCGCCAACGTCAAGCACCTCATGCTCCGCGCCGACGTGGTGGAGGCCTGCGCCGCCGGGACGTTCCGGGTCTGGGCGGTGACCGAGGTGGACGAGGGGATCGAGCTCCTGACCGGCACCCCCGCGGCCGCCGTGAACGAGCGGGTGGGTGCGCGCCTCGCGGAGCTCGCCGCCGCCGCGCGCGCCTTCGCCGCACGCGACGAGCCGGGGAAGAGCGCATGACCTCGCGGGCGCTCCCGGCCGTCCGGCGGATCCTGGTGGCGCTCGGCGCCTCCGGCACCGGCCGCGACGCGCTGACGGCCGGGATCGCGCTCGCCGCCGGTCTCGGCGCCGAGCTGGAGGGCCTCTTCGTGGAGGACGTCCGCGTCCTGCGGGCCGCGGGCCTCCCGTTCGCGTCCGAGGTCTCGCTGCCGTCGGGCGCGCGCCGCCCCATGGACCGACCGGGCCTGGAGTCGGAGCTCCGGGCCACGGCCGCCGCGCTCCGGGAGGCGCTCGCGACGGCGGCCGCCGCGCGGGGGGTCAGCTGGTCCTTCCGCGTGGCGCGCGGCCAGCTGCGCCGCGAGGTGATGCACGCCTCGAGCCGGGCCGATCTGGTGGTGCTGGCCGGCACGGCGAGGGGGCGCCCCTCGCGCGCGGCGCCGGCGGTGGTGGTCGCCTACGACGGGTCCCCGGCGTCCGAGCGCGCCCTCGACGTGGCGCTCCGGCTGGCGCCCGAGCCGCGCGCCGTGCTCCTGCTGGTCTCCGCGGCGACCGCGCGCGACGCCGACCGGATCGCCGAGCGGGCGCGCG
>JAJYHA010000316.1 GCA_021784995.1 Myxococcales bacterium | reverse complement strand
AACTGCGTCCCGCTCGACCTGCTCCACGCCGCCGGGCCGATCACCCCCGCCCAGATCGCCGGGCTCGGCTTCATGGGGATCGACCAGGGCTACGACGAGCAGGTCTCCTGGACCGCCAACACCTCGGGCGATCTCTTCACCCTCTTCTCCGACCGGCCGGTCGGCTTCGCCGCCGGCCTCGAGTACCGGCGCGAGCTCGCCGCCTACCTCCCCGACCCGATCACCGCCGCGGGCGAGAGCGACGGCAACAACAGCCTCCCGACCTCCGGCGGCTACAGCGTGGCCGAGGCCTACGCCGAGCTGGTGATCCCGATCCTGAGCAACGTGCCCTTCGTCCACGACCTCGAGCTCGACCTGGCGGCGCGGTCCTCGAACTACTCGACCTTCGGGACCGACACGACCTACAAGATCGGCGCCCGCTGGGCCCCGGTCCGCGACGTGACCCTCCGCGGCACCTACTCCACCGCCTACCGCGCCCCGGCGATCACCGAGCTCTACTCGGGGCAGTTCGACAACTTCGAGGCGATCTCCGACCCCTGCGCCGGCTCGGTCGATCCGGCCAGCCCGAAGTACATCAAGGCGGGCAGCATCCTCTACAACCAGTGCACGAACAACGGGAAGAACCCGAAGTACGCGAACAACGGCGACGACCGGACGCAGCTGCGCGCCAAGAACGGCGGCAACCCGAACCTCCAGCCGGAGACGGCCAAGACGCTCACCGCCGGCGTCGTGGTCCAGCCGCGCTGGGTCGACAACCTGTCACTGACGGTGGACTTCTACCAGATCGACGTGACCAACTCGATCTCCACCATCGGCGGCGGCACGATCCTGGCGGGCTGCTACAGCGGCAACACCAACCAGAACGCCGCCTACTGCAACCTGATCCAGCGCGATCCGAACTCGGGCCTGATCAGCACCGTCTACGACCTGAACAACAACGTGGGCGGCGACCGGACGGCGGGCATCGACTTCGGCGCCCAGTACATGATCCCGACCAACGCCGGCCGGTTCAACGTCAGCTTCGACGGCACCTACCTCGCCTACTACGACCGGACGCTGGCCGACGGGACCATCATCCACGCCCGCGGCACCTACGACCTCGGCGTCTACCCGAGCTTCAAGTTCAACACCGCGGTCAACTGGGCCTTCAAGAAGTTCGGCGCCGGCCTCGACATGCGCTTCATCGGCTCCTTCAAGGAGTGCGGCAACACCAGCGGCGTGGCCGGCGGCGACGGCCTCTGCTACGTTTCCGACCAGTACTCCCGCCAGGTGGCCTCCTACGCGGCCTTCGACACCTACGTGAGCTACTCGACCAAGAACTGGACCGGGAAGACGAGCGTCTCGGTCGGCATCAACAACCTCACCGACCAGCGGCCGGCCGTCATCTACGACGGCTTCCTGGCCGCCTCCGACGCCTCGACCTACGACTACATGGGCCGCTACTTCTACGCCCGCCTGACGCAGAGCTTCTAGCGGGCGACCCGGCGGCGAGATACCCAGGGGTCCCGATCGACGGCCGCCGGCCGGCGCCGTCGCCCGGGGCCCCATTCGTTTGACTTCCACCGGCCGGTTCGCCAAGAAGACGTCGCAATGTTCGACTCGGTCCTGAAGCGTGAGAGCCTCCCGAAGCGGCGCTTCGGCTCGGGCGCGGTGATCGGGCTGTCGCTCTACTTCGGCGCGGCCGCCTTCGCCCTCTGGATGTCGGCGCACCCGCCGCAGAAGAACGTCGAGGACGTCGCCGTCACCTTCGTGAAGGCGCCGCCGCCGCCCCCGCCGCCGCCCCCCCCGCCCGCGCCGAAGACGGTCCGGCCGAAGGTGGTGAAGACCACCGAGCCGAAGACGGTCCTCCAGCAGGCGATCGTCGCCCCCACGGTGATCCCCGACGAGAAGCCCCCGGAGAAGGAGCCGACGAACGACACCCCGGTCACCGGCGAGGGGGTCGAGGGCGGGGAGGTCGGCGGGGTCGCCGGCGGGATCAAGGGCGGGGTGGTCGACGCGGTCGACGTCCCGGCCCCGCGCATGGAGTTCGACGAGCGGACGATGAGCCAGCCGGTGAAGATCGCCGGCCCGGTCCCGCAGTACACCGACAAGGCGCTCGAGCGGGAGATCCAGGGGACGATGATCGTCCGCTGCGTCATCGCGGTCGACGGCCGGGTCTTCGACTGCCAGGTGGTGAAGAGCCTCCCCTTCATGGACCGCGCGGTGATCGAGGCGCTCGAGCGCTCGCGGTTCACGCCGGCGACGATGGCCGGCCGGCCGGTCGAGGTCTACAAGACGTTCAAGATCAACCTGAGGCTCCCCGACTAGCCCGGCGGGGCGCCGCCGCCCCGCCGTCACCGACGCGCCCCCCGGGCGCCCAACCAGAAGGATCGCCATGCAGCAGTTCACTCTGTCCGAGCTCTGGAACCACATGGGGATGTTCGCGCGTGGCATCGTCTACGTGCTGGCCCTCATGTCCGCCGCCTCCGTGACCGTGATGGCGGAGCGGATCGTCTCCTACGTGAAGTCGAACCGGGACTCGAAGCGCTACGCCCGGGCGCTGGCCGGCAGGCTCGAGCAGGGCGGCCTCGACGCCGCCGCGGCCGCGCCGGCCGAGGCGAAGACGGCGGGCCACCTCGGCCGCACCCTCGGCTCGGGGCTGGCCTCCTTCACCATGACCCGGACCGCGGGGGCCACCGCCGACCTCACCATCGAGTCGGTCGCCCGCGCGCTGGAGCGGCAGGCGCAGCGCGAGCAGCAGAACCTGAAGCGGGGGCTCAACCTCCTCGCCACCGTCGGCTCGACCGCCCCGTTCGTCGGCCTCCTCGGCACGGTGATGGGGATCATCAACGCCTTCCAGCAGATGGCCGCCACCGGCTCCGGCGGGCTCGGCACCGTCTCGGCCGGCATCGCCGAGGCGCTGGTGACGACCGCCTTCGGCCTCCTCGTCGCGATCCCGGCGGTGATGGCCTTCAACTCCATGCAGGGCTGGGTCGACGGGCGGATGGTCGACATGACCGAGTCGTCGAACGAGCTGCTCGACGAGGTCGCGCGCCGGCTCGACCCGAACGCCGTCCGGGCTCGCTAGACCGCTCCCCGGGCCGAGGACCGACGCCATGGCCATGACCACCGGCGGGAAGGGCGGCATCAAGAGCGAGATCAACGTCACGCCGCTCGTCGACGTGGTGCTGGTGCTCCTGATCATCTTCATGGTCGTCACCCCGATGCTGCAGCGGGGCAAGCCGGTGGTGCTCCCCCGCTCGAAGGCGGTCGACAAGGACACCCGCGGCGGCGATCCCCTCATCCTGTCGATCACCGCCGACGACCAGGTCTTCGTCGAGAAGGACGCCCTGGCCGGCGACCGGCTCGAGGCTCGCCTCCGCGACGAGATCATCGCCTCCCCCTACCGTCCCTTCCTCCTCAAGGGGGACGCGAAGGTGACCGTCGGCCAGGTCCGGAAGGTGATGGCCATCGCGCGCAAGGCCGGCGCCCGCGGGCTGCGCCTCGCCGTCGACCAGATCAAGACCCAGGAAGGCACGTGATGCACAAGCGGTCCCGCACCTTCGCGGTCCAGCACGCGAACCGCCCCAACGCGGACATCAACGTCACGCCGCTCGTCGACGTGGTGCTGGTCCTCCTGATCATCTTCATGGTCGTGACCCCGCTCCTGGAGAAGGCGCTCCACGTCCGGGTCCCCGACGCCGAGCAGACCGAGGACCAGCCCCCGCCGCCCGGCGCCCAGCTGGTGGTGAGCATCGACGGCGACGGGGCGCTCTCCATCAACAGCGACAAGGTCGCCGACGACGCCTACGTGGAGAAGCTCCGCCGCGTGCTCGCGGCCCGCGCCTCGAACGACCGGCTGGTCTTCTTCTCCGCCGAGGACAAGGCGCTCTACCCGCGCCTCGTCTTCGCGATGGACGGGGCCCGCCAGGCCGGCGCCCAGATCCTGACCATGACCACCGAGGCGATGACCGCGGCCCCCCCGGCGGGCGCCCCCGCCCCCGCCCGGCCGTAGTAGGCTCCCCTCGCCCCCGCACCCACCGTCCACCGGACGGAGCGAAGGAGTACCGGACATGGCCCTCCCCGCGCGCCCCTCCCGCCGCGCCCTCGCCGCCGCGGCGGCGGTGGCCCTCGCCGGCTGCGCCGGCATCGACCTGAACGTCAACCGGCGGACGCCCGGCACCATCGCCGACGGCCGGTTCGCGCCGGGCCGCCCGCCGGCGGCGCGCTTCGGGGCCGATCCGGCTCGGACCTGCCCGGCCGGCGAGCCGATGTCGATCCTCGCCGACGAGATGGTCCAGCTCGGCGCCGAGAACCACCGCGCCCCGGCGCTCCCCGACGGGCGGCTCTGCCAGATCGCCGAGGCCCTCCTCGCGTGGGACGCGGCGGGTCCGCCGCCCCGCCCCGGGGTGGTGGCCTTCGCCGCCGCGGCCTCCGGCCTCCCCACCCAGGTCGCGCCGCCGGTCATCACCGACCTGGAGACCGAGGACGGCAAGCTGATCGCCGACCGGGTGGGGGAGACGATCGGCCGCTTCGCCGCCCGGGTGCAGCAGCCCCGCTTCGGCGTCGCGACCCAGCGGGTGCGCCACGGCGTGACGAAGCTCGTCCTGGTCCTCGCCGACCTCCCGGTCGACCTCCAGCCGGTCCCGCGGCGGCTCGCGCTCGGCGAGACGGCGGTGATCGCCGGCACCTTCCTCGGCGACGTGAAGAACCCGGCGGTCTACGTCTCCGACGTGATGGGCCACCTCTCCGAGCCGCCGGTCCTGCCGGGCGCCGCCTTCCGGGCCGAGGTGACCTGCGGCCCGCGCCCGGGCCGGATCCAGGTCGAGATCCGGGGGGAGGTCGACGGCCGGCCCGCGGTCCTAGAGTCCTTCCCCATCGCCTGCGCCACCGACCTGCCGGCGAGCGTCCCGGTCGTCGATCCCGACGTCTGGCCGGCCGATCCCGCCGGGCAGGCGCGGCGGCTGGCGGCGGTGGCGAACGCCGAGCGCGCCGCGGTCGGGCTCCCCCCGCTCGCCTGGGACGAGCAGCTCGCGGCCGTGGCCGGCTCGGTGTCGGAGGCGCTCCGCGACGAGGCCAAGGCGGGCGCGGCGCGCAGCGCGGTCAAGGTGGGGGAGCGGCTCCTCGCGGTCGGGATCGCCTCGACCGTCGTCCTCCAGAACCCGGCCGAGGGGCGCAACGTCGAGGCGGTGAGCGAGCGCTTCCTCTCCAGCCCCGGTCACCGGGCCAACCTCATGAGCCCGGAGGTGAACACCTTCGGCGCGGGGGTCGTGCCGGTGACCCTCGCCGACGGCACGCCCGGGGTGATCGTCACCGAGCTCCTGATCAAGGAGCTCCCGCCCATCGACGTCGAGAAGGTTCGGGGGCAGCTCCGCGCCGCGGTGGCGGCCAAGCGCCGCGCCGCGCGGGCGGCGCCGCTGGCGGACGATCCGGCGCTCGACGAGCTCGCCGAGGGCTACGCCACCGCGATGGCCGCGGCCCACGGCGCGCCGCCGAAGGCGGTCTCGGACGCGCTCGACGCCGCCCTGCGCCACGGGTTCCGGGCGGTGAACGTCATCTCCGGGGCGCGCTCCGACCCGATGGACTTCGCCGAGGAGCCGAGCGTCATCGGGGGCGGCACGGTGCTCGGGGTGGGGGTCGCCCAGGGCATGCACCCGGTGCTCGGGCGCCACGGGATCTACGTCGTGGTGCTGGTCGGGCAGCGCCGGTAGCGCGCGCCGCGCGACCCCGGACGCGACGGCGCCCCGGTCCGCGAGGCGCGGCGCCGGGGCGCGGTCCTACCGGGGGGCCGGGGGAGCGTCAGGCCTGGAGGCCCGCCGCCTTGGCCACCTCGGCGGCGTAGTCCTCCTTCTTCTTCTCGAGCCCCTCGCCCAGGACGTAGCGGACGAAGCGCCGGACCTGGAGGTTCTCGCCGATCCGGGCGACCGCCTCGTTCAGGACGTCCTGGATCTTCTTCTTGTCGTCCTTCACGAAGGGCTGCTCGAGGAGGCAGGTCTCGGCGTAGTACTTCTCCACCTTGCCGGTGGCGATCTTCTCCACGATCGGCTCCGGCTTCTTCTGCTCCCGCGCCTGGGCCCTGGCGATCTCCAGCTCCTTGGCGATCACCTCGGCCGGCACCTCCTCGCGCCGGACGTAGAGCGGCGCCGCCGCGGCCACGTGGAGGGAGAGGTCCTTCACCAGCGCCTGGAACCCCTCGGTGCGGGCGACGAAGTCGGTCTCGCAGTTGACCTCGATGAGGACGCCGATCTTGCCGCCCATGTGGATGTAGGAGGCGACCGCCCCCTCGGTGGCGGCTCGGCTCGACTTCTTCGCCGCGGCGGCCAGCCCCTTCTTGCGGAGCAGCTCCTCGGCGCGGGCCATGTCCCCGCCCGCCTCGGCCAGGACCTTCTTGCAGTCCATCATCCCCGCCCCGGTCTTCTCCCGGAGCTCCTTCACCATGCTCGCGCTGACGTCGGCCACGTGTCGTCTCCCTCGTGTCTCTGGAACGTGATGGGTGCGCCGGGAACGGCGCGGGGGCGGACCGGTCGGGCCCGCCCCCGCCAGGCGACGCTGTCGCCCGCCGGTCGCCTACTCCTTGGCCGCCCCGGCGCTCGGCGCCGCGGCCACCTCGCCCTTGCGGAGCACCTCGACGCCGGCGCTCGCCGCGCCGCGATCCTCGCGCGGGGGCCGCCGCTCGCGCCGCTCGCCGCCGCGCCGGCCCCGGTCGCGCCGGTCCTTCGACCCGCGCTCGCTGGCGGCGTCGCGGTCGTCCTCGGCCCGCTCCTCGCGCCCGCCGTGCTCGGCCACCCAGGCCGCGTGGCGGCTCCGCCCCTCGAGGCAGGCCTCGGCCACCTTGCCGGTGAAGAGGCGGATGGAGCGGATGGCGTCGTCGTTGCCGGGGATCACGTAGTCGATCCCCTCCGGGTCGCAGTTGGTGTCCACCACCGCGACGACCGGGATGCCGAGCCGGTTGGCCTCGTGGACCGCGATGTGCTCCTTCTTGGTGTCGATGACGAAGATCGCGGCCGGCAGCCGGGCCATGTCCTTGATGCCGCCGAGGTTCTTCTCGAGCTTCTCCCGCTCGCGCTCGTTGGAGGCGACCTCCTTCTTCGGGAGCCGATCGTAGGTGCCGTCCTCCTTCATCTTCTCGATCGTCTTGAGCCGCTCGATCCCGGTCTTGATCGTCTTGAAGTTGGTGAGGGTGCCGCCGAGCCACCGGTTGGTGACGTGGTACATCCCGGCGCGGACCGCCTCCTCGCGGATGGCGTCCTGGGCCTGCTTCTTCGTGCCGATGAAGAGGATCGAGCCGCCGCGGGCGGCCGCGTCGGAGACGAAGCGCAGCGCGGTCCGGGCGAGCCCGACCGTCTTCTGCAGGTCGATGATGTAGATGCCGTTGCGGGCGCCGAAGATGTACGGCTTCATCTTCGGGTTCCAGCGCTTCGTCTGGTGGCCGAAGTGGACGCCCGCCTCGAGGAGCTGCTTCATGCTGATGGCGCTGCCGCTCGCCGTCAGCGCGGCGGCCATCGTCGGCTCGGCGGCGGGTGCGGGGGGGGCGGCGGGTGCTGCCTCGGGAGCGGCGGCGGGAGCGGCCTCCGCGACGGGCGGCTGCTGGGAAACGTTCTCCATGGGGTCTTCTCCGGTTGGTGTCCACCACGCCCCGGTGCGGATGCGCGCGAAGAGCCCTGGAACCGACCAGTGGCACCGGAGCGCGCTGCCGGAGGCGTGTGAGTAGTTGACGGCGAGCGCCCGCGTCGGGCGCCCCCCCGCCGGTCGCGAGGATCGAGGGGGATGGCGATCTAACACGCCCCCCTCCGAGAGGCAAGGGGCCGGCAGCCCTCGAGATTTTGGTACCTCCGGGGCGCCCGTCGACGGCGCCGTCCGGCCCCGGAGCGCCCGCGAGGGGCGTTTCCCTGCCGCGGCGACGCGGGCAGGTTGAACGCGTCCGCCCCGCCGGCAGCCCGGGGGGCCGAGGAGACCCGATGGCGCTCGAACCCGGAGACCTGGCACCCGACTTCACCCTCCCGGATCAGGACGGGAGGCCGGTCGCGCTCTCGGCGCTCCGCGGGAAGCGGGTGGTGGTCTTCTTCTACCCGAAGGCGATGACCCCCGGTTGAACGCGGGAAGCCTGCGACTTCCGTGACGAGGTCGCCGCGTTCGAGAGGAGGAAGGTGGCCGTCCTGGGCGTCTCTCGGGACGCGCCGGCCGCCCAGCGCCGGTTCCGGGAGAAGCACGGCCTCCCCTTCCCGCTCCTCTCCGACGCCGACCTGTCGGTCCAGAAGGCCTGGGGCGCCTGGGGGGAGAAGACGATGTACGGAAAGAAGGTCGAGGGGACGCTCCGGACGACGGTGCTGGTCGGGGCCGACGGACGGGTCGAGCGGGTCTTCTCCAAGGTGAAGGTGGACGGGCACGTCGCGAGCGTCCTCGAGGCGCTGTAGAAGGGGGCGTGCGCACCCCCCCGACGAAGCGACCGGCGACCTCGACCCTCCGGACCGGCACCGGCCACGGCCGGGGGCCCGGGCGCGCCCCGGGGCGACCGGGGAAGCCGGGGCGCCGCCG
>JAJYHA010000142.1 GCA_021784995.1 Myxococcales bacterium | reverse complement strand
CCGTGACCGGCACCCCGGCCTCCGCGCGCACCGCCGCCACCGCCCTGCGGACCTGCTCCGGATCCCGCGCCAGGGCGGCGCCCGCGCCGCTGCCGCACACCTTCCTCACCGGACAGGCCATGTTGATGTCCACGATGCCGGCTCCGCGCCGCACCGCCACCGCGGCCCCCCGTGCGAGCACGTCCGGCTCGGCGGCGAAGATCTGCACCGCGAAGGGCTCCTCGTCCGGATCGCGGTCCAGGTAGCCGACGGTCTGCCCGGTCCCGTGGATCAGCCCGTGGGCCGACACCATCTCGGTGTAGGCGAAGGACGCGCCCATGTCGCGGCAGATGCGGCGAAAGGGACGGTCCGACACGCCCGCCAGCGGGGCGAGGAAGAAGCGCCCCGGGAGCCTATGTGGGCCGATCTGCACGGCTGACTCGCTAAGGCGGGCGCCGTTCATCCGCAAGCGCGAAGGTGCCCCGGCGCACGGCGCGCCGACATCGCCCCCGATGTCCCACATCCGAGAGCTCGCCTCGCCCTCCGCGGGCCTGCCGCGGCCGGATCCGTACCATGAGCGTGCGTGTGGGTCCTCGGACGTCCATCGAGGAACAGGACACTTGGCTCGTGGCGTTGCCGGATGGGAGCTCCGTGGTGGACCAAAGTAATTCACTTTCCAGCCGATTCGCGGGTACCATCCCGGACCGGCGAGACCGCGGGTCGGCTGGCCCTGACGTGGCCAGCCTGGGAGGCGCATGGTTCGAGTACGATCGTCGGCGGCCTTCGTGGTGGGCCTGGTGCTGGCGGGGAGTGCATTCGCCGCCGAGGCGCCGGCTCCAGCGGTCGTCGGAGCAGCCGCCACGGCCCCTGCCGCTCCCGTCGCCTCGGTCGTGTCCGCGCCCGCCGCTCCGACGAACGCGCCCGCTGCAGAGGCGACCGCGCCCGCCGCTCCGACGAACGCGCCCGCCGCGCAGGCGACCGCACCCGCCGCTCCGACGAGCGCGGCTCCTGCGACCGCCTCGGCCGCAGCGCCGCCTCTCGCGGGCACGCCGGCTGCCGCCGCCCTGGCGAGCCCGGAAGCGGCCGAGCCGGACGTGGTGGACGCGGTGGACGAGCCCGAGATCCAGGCGGAGGTCCGCGCGGAGTCGGCCGAGCTCGAGCAGGTGCGCGCCGCCGAGGAGAGGGCGCACGTCGCCGAGCAGGGCCTCCTGCAGGATCCGGCCACCCGCGCCCCCTCGCGCGTCGGGCTCGAGTCGCCGCTGCGCATGCGCTTGCGGGAGGCATTCGGTCGCGAGGGCGGTCCGGCGCCGGGTGAGTCGCGCGGGCGCATCGCGGGGCTCCCGGAGATCGATCACGATCTGCGCCATCTCCAGGCCGAGTACGACATCCCCATCGAGGTGAACGAGCGCGTCGTCGCTTACGTGCGCTTCTTCCAGGGGCCGATCGTACGCAAGCACTTCGTGAAGTGGCTGGGCCGCTCCTCCAGGTACGTCCCGGTGTTCCGGCGGATCCTGCGGGAGGAGGGGCTCCCCGAGGACACCGTCTACCTGGCGATGATCGAGAGCGGGTTCGCGAACCTCGCGACGAGCCGCGCCAAGGCAGTGGGGCCCTGGCAGTTCATCGCGCCCACCGCCCGCCGCATGGGCCTTCGCCAGGATTTCTGGGTGGACGAGCGGCGCGACCCGGAGAAGGCGGCGCGCGCCGCCGCGCGATACCTGAAGGAGCTCTACCAGCAGACCGGCGACTGGCGCCTGGCCTGGGCCGGATACAACGCCGGCGTGGGGAAGATCTACCAGGCCTGGCGGCGCGGGCAGCAGGACTTCTGGACCATGACGCGCGGCCGCGTGCTCAAGTCCGAGACGAAGGGCTACGTGCCGAAGCTGATGGCGGCCGCCATCATCACCAAGCACCCCGAGGCGTTCGGCTTCCGGCGGGAGGAGATCGAGCCCGAGCGGTGGCAGGAGTACGAGGAGGTCCCGGTCGCCCAGGCCACGCCCATCGCGGCCATCGCCCAGGCGGCGGAGGTGTCCGAGCGGGCGCTCCTCGACCTGAACCCGGAGCTCCGGCGCACCTGCACGCCGCCCTGGACCTATCGCGTGAAGCTGCCCAGGGGCCGGGCCGAGACCTTCGCGCACAACTGGCCGGCGGTGTCCGCCGCCGCCGGCAAGCTGGCCTTCGCGCAGCACCGCGTCCGGCCGGGCGAGTCGATGAAGGTCATCGCGCGCGCCTACCAGGTCGACGCGGGCACCATCCTGCGGATGAATGGCCTGCGGCCCGGCCGTCACGTGAGGGCCGGTACCGAGCTCGTCATCCCGCTCAACGCGCTGGCGCGCAGCCAGGGCGTCGCCTTCGCCTCCGCCGAGCGCGAGCTCGCGTCGCAGCGGCCGAAGCGCGCGCGCAGGGACCACCGCCGGCACGTCGCGGTGGCCGGCGCCGCTGCGCCGCGCCACGCGGACGGCTCTCCGCGCAGGCGCGCGAGCGTCCAGATCCGCGCGGGCGACTCGCTGTGGGGCATCGCGCAGCGGTTCGGCGTCGCGCTCGACGAGCTGTGCCGCTGGAACGGGATCCGGAACCCACGCCGCTTCAAGCTGCAGGTCGGACGCGAGCTGGTCGTGTACCGGCGCGACGCCTCGGCGCGCTCCGACGACGCGCCGTCCGCGCGGTCGGGATGACCGCCGGCCGGCTCCGTGAAATTCAAGGCTGACCCGGAGGAGGCACCTGGGGTAATGAATACCGACCCGCGCCGGCCGTCCGGTCGGCGTGGTCAGGCAGACCCCTCGCGAAAGGAACCGAACATGAAGCGCATCCTCGTCGCCCTCTTCGCCGTCGCACTCGCCACCAGCGCGTACGCCGACGGCGCCGCGACCTACGCCGCCAAGTGCAAGATGTGCCACGGCGCGGACGCGAAGGGTGGGGCGATGTTCAAGACCGCCATCGCCGGCATGGCGAAGGACACGGTCAAGAAGACCATCCTGGAGGGCAAGGGGAAGATGAAGCCGGTCAAGGTGAGCGACGCCGAGGCCGCCGAGGTCGCCGGCTACGTCGCCGGCCTGAAGTAGGCTCCCCTCCAGGGCGAGCCGCAGCACCGCGAGGGGTGCGAGCCGTGCGCTCGCGCCCCTCGCTCCACGTGCTGCCCGGCCGCTCAGCTCAGCGTGCGCGCCGGGTCCACGTGCGCCGCGGCGGCCGCCGGCGCCAGCGCTCCCACCACCGAGGCGAGCAGCGCCACGCCGACGCCGAGCGCGAGCGCCCAGCTGGGGAAGGCGAAGAAGGTGTCGGGCCGGAAGGCAAAGTCGGGGAGGAGGCGCCGCGCCGCCGCGTCGACCCCGCGCGCGGCGATCCAGGCCAGGAGGGTGCCCGCCACGCCACCGGCGAGCCCGGTGAGCGCCGCCTCGACGAGCAGCAGCGCGCGCACGTCGCGGGGCGTCGCGCCCACCGCCTCCAGCACGGCGATGTCTCGCACGCGGCCGCGCACGCTCGCGAAGAGCGACTGCGCGATGGCGAGGCCGGCCAGGGCGCACATGAGCAGCGCCAGCAGCGCCAGGGCCCCCGTGGTGATCGCGACCGCGAGGCCGACGCGCTCCGACACGGAGCGGTCGCTGTCGTCCACCGCGAACCCCATCCGGCGCACGGCGGCGCCCACCTCGGGCACGTCGTCGGGCCGCGCCGCCAGCATCGTGATGCCGGCGTAGCCCCGGTCCGCCTTCCCGTACTCCGCGTTCAGCCGCCGCACCAGCGCGATCGGGAGGGCCGCCATGTAGACCGGCACCCGGTCCGAGAAGCCGGCCAGCAGCAGCCGCGCATCGAAGACGCGGTCCTCGGTCTTGAGCGGCACGATCGACCACCCCACCCGCACCGGGAGCTGCAGCCCGGTCAGGGCGGCGGGCGGGGGCAGGGGGCGCACGTTCCACGCGGTCGCGATGCTCCGGTTGTAGATCTCGATCAGGCGAGGCGAGAGGACGACCGGGAAGGATCCGTCCGGGCCGACGTCGTCGAAGGGGGTGCCCGGGGCGAGGTCGGCGGCCACCATCGCGCGCGGGATCCCGACGGCCGGGATCTGGATCACCAGCGCCGGGGGCCAGTTCACGTGCAGGCCCTCGGGCGCGCGGGTCGCGGCCACGGGGACGCGCAGGTCGAGGCGCGGCCAGGCGTCGCGGATCCCCGGAAGCGCGCGCAGCCGCTGCAGCGCCTCGTCGTCCAGCCGTCCGCCTCCGAGCGCCGGACCGAGCGAGACGCTGGAGGGGACCACCTGCACCAGGCGCGCGTCGCCCGGGAACATCCTCCGGGTGGCGTCGGCCACGCCGAAGCCGAGCGCGACGAAGAAGACCAGCGCGGCCGCGCCCACGCAGGTGGCGCCCGCGTTGAGGAGCGCGCCGCGCGCGTCCGCCCGCAGGTCGAGCCCGGCCAGCCGCAGCAGCCCCGCCAGCCTCACGGCGCGCCCCTCGTGATCACCGCAGCTTCCCTCCTTCCAGGTGCAGGACGCGCGAGGCCACGCGCGACACGCGCTCCTCGTGCGTGGCGACCACCACCGCCAGCCCGGTGGCGGCGGCGCGCTCGAAGAGCCCGATCACCGCCGCTCCGGTGCGCGTGTCGAGGTTGCCGGTGGGCTCGTCGGCGAGGAGGACGCGCGGGCGCGCGAAGAGGGCGCGCGCGACGGCCACCCGCTGGCGCTCGCCGCCCGACAGCCGTGCCGGGCGCTGCCCCGCCCTGTCGCCCAGGCCGACCTGCTCCAGGGCCTCGCGGCCCGCCGCCAGCGCCTCGGCCCGGGAGGCGCGCGGTCCCTCGCGCCGGAAGAAGGCCGGGAGGCAGACGTTGTCGAGCGCCGTCAGGCCGGGGAGGAGGTTGAAGGACTGGAAGACGAACCCCACCGTGGCGTTCCGGAAGCGGGCGCGCGCCTCGGGGGTGAGGCCCCGCAGCTCCTGCCCCGCCACCACGGCGCTCCCCTCGTAGTCGGCGTCGAGGGCGCCCGCGAGGTAGAGGAGGGTCGACTTCCCCGATCCCGACGCGCCCACCACCGCCACCAGCTCGCCGGCCGCGACGCTGAGGTCGAGGCCCTCGAGCACGGTCAGGGTGCGATCGGCGTCGCGGTAACGCTTCGTGATCCCGCGCAGCTCGATCACCGGCCGGCTCCCTGGGCCGCCGGGGCCGCGGGGGGCCTGGCGTCGACCACCAGGTCCACCGTCGCCGCCGCCTGGCCGAGGTCGAGCCTCGCGGCGGCCGCCACCAGGCGCGAGGCGGGGTCGATGACGCGGTCGGCGAGCGACCGCATCACGAAGGCGTCGGGCCCCGTGCCATACGCGGCCGCGGGCAGGGCGCGGAAGCTGGCCACCAGGCGCTCGAGGTCGAGGACGCCGCCCGCGGCGCCGCCCGACAGCGCCGCGCGCGCGGCGTCGGTGGGGGGTGCGTAGGCCGGTCCGGTGCCGGCGAGCAGGGCGTCCAGCCGGCCGGGACCGCCGGCGACCAGCAGCCGATCGCCCGCGAGCGCGACGTCGAGGGCCGCGGCGCCGTGCGCGACGCGCCAGCGCGGGGCGTGCCCCTGTCGCGCCACCGCGAGGCCGAGCCGCGGTCCGGCGCGCTGGAGGCGGTCGAGCAGGGCCTCGGCGCGCCCGGCGTCGCGGACGTGCAGCACCGCCGCCAGGTGGACGAGCTGGAAGGGATCGGCGGCCATCGCCTCGCCCCCGCGCGAGACGGCGGCGACCTGGAAGGTGGGCGCGAGCGCGAGCGCCGCGGTGGCGCCGGGCGCGAGCAACGGCAGGAGGTCGCGCTCCAGATCGAGACCGGCCCGTGCGAGCGGCGCCGCGACCTGGCCGACCGGCAGCGCGCGGCGGGCGACGGTGGCGAGGTCCCCCTCGAACCGTCCGACGAGGAAGGCGTCCTGCGGCATGGGCGGGGTCGCGGCGGCGACGGTGGCCGCAGGCGCGACGGTGGCGCGCCAGTACTCCCTGCGCTCGGGAGCGAGCAGCAGCACGGCGCGCAGGGCGAGGCGGGTGGCCGACGCGGTCGCGCTCACGGCGGCGCCGTCGCGCAGGAGCGCGGTCCCCGCGGCCTGCGGCGAGCCCGGGCGCAGGTAGGCCAGGATGGCCGCCGGGCCGAGCGCCTCCCGGACGCGACCGTAGGGGAGCGACCCCGACAGCGAGCGCGCGGCGGGCAGGGTGGACGCCGCCGCGACGCGCGCCGGCCCCCCGGCGCCGCCCGCGACCAGCACCGAACCGTCGCGGGCGGCGAGCGCGAGCGCCGCGGCCGCGCCCTCCGCGGTGCGGAAGGTCGTCACGGCGACGCCGTCCACCGTGACGTCGACGCGCCGCGCGGCGCCGAGGCGGTCCCGCGCGAGCCGCGCCACGGTCGCGACCAGCGCGCCGTCGTCGCCCGAGGGGAGGACCAGCAGCGCGGGACCGTCCGCGTCGAGGGCCAGCGCGGCCCCGCGGGACGGATCGAGGCCCGCGGCCGCGAGCCCTCGCGCGTCGAGCGGATCGAGGCCGAGCTGCTCCTTCACCGCCGACAGCCGGGGGCCGAGGTCCGCGGCGGCCGGGAAGGCGAGCAGCGTCTGCAGCAGCGACGTCGCCTGTTCCCGTGCGGCCTGCAGCGAGGGGATGACGACGGCGACCGAGGCGTCGCCGGGGACGAAGCGGTCCGCGGGCGGTGGAGGGGGCCGGGCGCAGCGCGCGCAGCCGGTGACCAGGAGGAGGAGCGCCGCCGCGATCGGCGCACCGGAGCGCATCCGCGATCCTTACCATGTTAGAGAGCGGCCGATGATCTTCTCCGACCTGGACGGCGCCCCGATCGCCCTCGACCTCCTCCCCGACCTCCGCGCGCGGGTCGGCCTCCCCGGCGCGCCGCTCGAGCTGGAGATCGGCTCCGGCCACGGCGGGTTCGCGCTGGCCTTCGCGCGCGCCTTCCCGGACCGGGTGCTGGTCGCCGTCGAGCAGCGGCGCAAGTTCGCCGCGGAGCTGCGCGCGCGCGCCGCGCACCGCGGCCACCGCAACCTGGTCGCGCTGCAGGGCGATGCACGCCTCCTCGCGCCGCGGCTCTTCCGGGCGGGGGCGCTCGCCGCCATCCACGTCCACTTCCCCGATCCGTGGTGGAAGCGGCGGCATCACCGGCGGCGCCTCGTCGACGACGACATGTCGCAGCTCTTCCTGGGGCTCCTGGCTCCGGGCGGGCTCCTCGACTTCCGAACGGACGTGGCGGCCTACGCGGAAGGTGCCCTCGCCCGGCTCGAGGCGGCGGGCTTCCGGAACGAGGCGGGAGCGGGGGCCTTCGCCCGCCGCGTCGAGGGCGAGATCCCCTCCACGCGCGAGAAGCGATACCTGGCCACGGCGCAGCCGGTGTGGCGCCTCCGGCTGCGGCGACCCTGACGCCCCCGCGCCGCCCGGGGGCGCGTCGCCGGCCGCCGGGGGGGGGGGCGTCCCCAAGAACGTGCTGCGCGGCGCCGCGCGCCGCGACAGACTGGCGGGCGATGCGAACCGTCGCCCTGCTCGCCCTGCTCCTCGCGTGCACCCCTGCGCAGCCGGGACCCGGCGCGGCCTACCGCGCCTTCACGCAGGCGGTGGCGGACCGGGACGCCGATCGCGCCTGGGGCCTCCTCTCGTCCGACACCCGGGCCTGGCTCGACGCCCGGGCTCGCGTCGCGTCCACGGCCGCGCCCGGGGTGGTGGCGTCCGGGGGGGAGGACCTGCTGCTGGGGACGGCCACGCGCGAGGCGCGCCCGCTGGCGAGCCTCGTCGTGCTCCGCGCCTCGCGCGACGAGGCGGTGGTGGAGGCGCAGGAGGAGGGTGGGGCGCGGCGCCAGGTGGAGCTGGTCCGCGAGGGCGGGTGGCGGGTTCGCATCCCCCCGCCGCCGGGCGGCTGACCGCGGGCCGCCGGCGCGGTGGCGCGGTGGACCGGGACGCGACCCGGTGTTATCAAAGGCGTTTCCCGAGAGCCCGCCCGACATGAAGAACCTGACCGCCGCCCAGATCCGCGACGCGTTCCTCCGCTTCTTCGAGGAGCGGCACCATCGCCGCGTGGCCAGCTCATCGCTCGTCCCCCAGAACGACCCGACGCTGCTCTTCACGAACGCGGGGATGGTGCAGTTCAAGGACGTCTTCACCGGTCGCGAGCGGCGCGACTACCGCCGGGCCACGACCTCCCAGAAGTGCGTGCGGGCCGGCGGCAAGCACAACGACCTGGAGAACGTGGGCTACACGGCGCGTCACCACACCTTCTTCGAGATGCTGGGGAACTTCTCCTTCGGGGACTACTTCAAGCGCGACGCCATCGCCTGGGCCTGGGAGCTGGTGACCAGCGAGGCCTGGCTCGGGATCCCGAAGGAACGGCTGGCCGCCACGGTCTTCGCCGGCGAGGGCGGCATCCCCTGGGACGAGGAGGCCTACGAGCTGTGGCGGGCGCAGGGCGTTCCCGAGGAGCGCATCCACAAGCTCGGCGCCAAGGACAACTTCTGGGCCATGGGCGAGACCGGCCCCTGCGGCCCCTGCTCGGAGCTCCACTACTTCCAGGGCGGCGACATCCCGTGCGCCGAGGAGCGCGCCGGCCGCGCCTGCCTGGGCGTGGCCTGCGACTGCGATCGCTGGCTCGAGATCTGGAACCTG
>JAJYHA010000256.1 GCA_021784995.1 Myxococcales bacterium | reverse complement strand
GGCGCTCGCCGGCCGCCCCTCCTCCGCGCGTCGCGCGCCGGCGGCCGGCGCGCTCCCGCGGCGAACCGGGCCACGAAGTCGGCCAGGGCGTCGGATTCACGGAACGTGAACCACGGCAACGGGCGCGGCGGCTCCTCGTCGCCCACCACGGCGATCACGTCCCGATCGCGCGCGCAGAGGAAGGCGCCGGAGACCGCGGCGCGGTGCACCTCCACCCGGGCGATCCGCTCCTCGCGGAACCCCTCCGCCAGGACCAGGTCGACCCGAGGGAGGAGCCGCGCCAGCTCCCGCGCGCCGCCGTCCCGTGGGGGTCCAAACCACGCCAGCTCGGCGGGGCCCTGGAGCGCCACCGCCAGTGCGCCGGCGCGGCGGAGGCGCGCGCTGTCCTTGCCCGGCCGGTCGAACCCGTGGCGGTGGCCCGAGCGCTTCAGCGCCGCCACGCGCAGGCCGCGCGCGACCAGCTTCGGGATGAGCCGCACCAGGACGGTCGTCTTCCCCGCCCCGCTCGGACCGGAGAAGACGAGGATGCGCGCGCGCTCACGGCGGCTCACGTGGCGCATCATGTCATGGGCCCCGCATGCCCTTCTCCTGCTGCGCGGCGCCATCGCAAACCTTGCGTACCGGTCGGCTTGATCGCGGGCAAAACGCAACCTGTGCACGAACGAGGCTGAAAAACGCGGGCCTGGCTGATGCAATCAGACCTGGATCAAGACATGACACACCCTGGAGGTACTCGTGCTTTCGGCTGCACCCATCAATGACTGCACGGCCTGCACGCTCGGCGCGGCATCGCAGGGAAAGTGCCGCTTCACCCCCGCCGCGCGCGACTCCGGCGCGACGCTCTGTGCCCAGGGAGAGCGGCCGCGGACCGTGTACTTCGTGAAGGAGGGGTTCGTCTCGCTCTCGGCGGTGAGCCCGCGGGGCAGCGAGGTCCTGCTGACGCTGCGCGGCCCGAACGCGCTGCTCTGCACCGAGGCCCTGCGCGGCGATCCGTCGCCCTATGAGGTGCGCGCGCTCTCCCGCGTGAAGCTGTGCGGGATCGCCGGAGACCAGATGAGCGCCTGGGTGGGACCGGACCGCAGCCCCGCGCGCGCCGTGCTCGACCTGGTGCTCGGCGAGGGCAAGCTGCAGCGCGACGAGGTGACCTACCGGCAGGGCGACTGCGTGGCGCGCGTGGCCCGCTTCGCGCTCGACAACGCACGCTTCCTGGCCGAGCGGCCCAACGCGGTGCGCAAGCAGGTGGTCGCGCGCCTCCTCGGGATGCGCCCCGAGACGCTCTCGCGCTGCCTGACCAGGCTGGAGCGCGAGGGCGTCCTCGACGCCTCGCGCGGGGTGCGCGTGCTCGATCCCCGCCGCCTGGCCTCCATCGCGACGGAAGACGTCAGCGCCTGATCCGAGCTATACCGGTCCTCGACCGGCCGCCACGAAGCGCGGGCGGGGGAGCGCCACCATGTTCGGCCTGCGCCTGCCCGAGCTGATCCTCATCCTGCTCGCGGTGCTGATCCTCTTCGGAGGGAAGAAGCTCCCGCAGCTCGGCCAGGGGCTGGGCGAGAGCCTCCGCGCCTTCCGCAAGGCCTTCCGCGACAAGGTGGACGACGAGCCGCCCGGCGGCCCGGGCGGCGGGGCGAAGTAGGGGCTCGCGCGGCCGCGACCCGAGCGCCCGCGCTGCGCGAGGACCGGTGGATCAGGGAAGCGGACGCGGGCCGCTGCCCTCTCGATCCGCCAGCCAGCGCACCAGATCCAGCGCCGTCACCAGCCCGACCACGCGCCCCTCGCGGGAGAGCACGGGAACCAGGGAGGCGCCCTCGGTCGCCATGAGCGCCGCCACCTCCGAGAGCGGCGCCGTCTCGGCGACGCCGATCACGCGGCGGCTCATCGCGTCCGCGACGCAGCCTCCCTCGCCGGCCCGGAGGAGTTCCGCGGGCCCCAGGAGGCCGACCGGCCGACCGGAGCGATCGACGACGGGGAGCCCCTCCAGCTCGTGCCGGACGATCCGGGAACGCGCCTCCCGCAGCGGCACCTCGCCGGTCACCGCCAGCACGGCCCGCGTCATGACGGCCGTCACGGGCGTCGCGTCGGGCCACGACCGGGAGGCGTCCCGTGGATCGGCCGGGAGGCGGGCCTCGCAGGCCAGGAAGCCGTCGCGGGCGCCCGGATCCGTCACCGGCCCGCCGCCGTCGACACAGGGTGCGCACTCCTCGATGGTCCTCGCGCGCCGCTCCTTGGGGCAGAGCACCGAGGCGAACGTGAGCCGCCCCTCCCCGGTCAGCACCTCGAGCGTCATCACCGGCAGGTCTCGCCCGCGGCCCGCGCCGTCACCCCGGATGTCCGTCGTGCCCATGTCGCTCGCCTCCTGGCCCTCGCTGGTCCCTGCAACTTACAGGCGCCGGGCCAGCCTTGCCATGCGAGGGCGGGCGGACCACCGAAGAGGTGAATTGCCGGCCGGGCGCCCTGCCCCGGTCAGGAGTCGGTGGGACATCTGGCCGCAGCCGGCGGAGTCACGCGAGGCGCATGATCATGGGGCTCGCCGCGCCGTTGCGCGCACGGTGTCCCTCTTTTACGTCTCGGGTGCGGAGGTGCCGCCATGAAGCGAATCCTCGTCGGGGTGGATGGATCGGAGGCGTCGAACGAGGCGGCGCGGCTCGCGGCGGAGATCGCGCTGCGCTTCGGCGCCCGCCTGACCCTCGCCTACTCCGTGGCGCCGCTCCTCCTGCCCCCCGACGCATACGGCCTCACCACGGCCGAGGTGGAGGAGGAGCACGAGCAGTTCGCCCGCAAGCTCCTCGGCGAGGCGGCCGCGCGCCTGGCCGCCTCGGGCGTGGAGATCGACTCGGTGGTCCTGGTGGGGCCGCCGGCCGAGATGCTCGCCGAGGCAGCCGCCGCGAGCGACGTCGGGATGGTCGTCGTGGGGAGCCGTGGCCGGGGCACGGTGGCCCGAGCCCTGCTCGGGTCGGTGAGCGGCCGCCTGGTGCACATCAGCTCGAAGCCGGTGCTGGTGGCGCACGAGCCGCGGCACGCCTGATCGCGCAGGCGCTTCATCCCACACCCCCGCGCACCCGCACTCCTCGCCCGGGGTGGGGTGGCCGCTCGCCCTCGGCCCCGGAACGTGGCAGCATCCGAGCGTCCGTCCGAGAGGTGCGCGCATGCAGCAGCACGAGCCGTCCGTCACGACCGAAGGCACCGGGATCCGGTCGATCACCGTGGGCGACTTCATGACGCGTGAGCTGGTCACGCTCCAGGAGTCGGACGACCTCGCCCTGGCGGAGCAGATGCTCAAGCTGGGCAGCATCCGCCACCTGCCCGTGGTCCGGAGCGGGAAGCTGGTCGGCCTCGTCACGCAGCGCGACCTCCTCCGCGCGGCCGCCAGCCATCCGCCCAAGCGGACCAGCGCCGCCGAGGTGATGGTCCGGAGCCCGACCTCCGTGCGGCCCGCCACGTCGCTGGTCCAGGCGGCGCGCGTCATGCTGGAGCACAAGTTCGGGTGCCTCCCCATCTGCGAGGAGGACGGCACGCTGGTCGGGATCATCACCGAGGCCGACTTCGTGCGCTTCGCGGCCGACATGGTGCAGGACCTCGACCTCGTGGCGGAGGCGGTCGGCTCGCAGACCCGGGCCTGATCTCCCTCGGCCGGTCGCCCCAATGAATTGATCCGCGACAAGTCCGGCGGTACAAGCATGCCGGGATGTCAGAGGCCTTGCTGGACGAGCTCAAACGTTACGTCGGCTGGGGCCCCGAGGACGAGGCGGCCCTGCGGGCCCTGCACGTGCCCGCCGCGCCTGCGTTCGGCGCCATCGCCACGGTGTTCTACGACACCATCCTCGGCCACGAGGGCGCGCGCCGGGCCCTGACCGGCGGCGAGTCGCAGGTCGGACACCTGAAGGTCACGCTCCAGCAGTGGCTCGACACGCTCCTGCGCGGGCCCTGGGACGAGGCCTACGTCGAGGCACGGGCGCGCATCGGCCGTCAGCACGTCCGCATCGACCTGCCGCAGCACTACATGTTCGGCGCCATGAACGTGGTGCGACGCGAGCTCGACGCGGTCGCCGAGCGGACCTACCGCGACGACGCGGCGGCGCTGGGCCGGGCGCGGCGGGCGGTGGGCAGGATCCTGGACCTCGAGCTCGCCATCATGCTGCACACCTACCGCGAGGACCTGCTGGCCCGGCAGGCGCGCGCCGAGCGGCTCAGCACCTTCGGCCAGCTCGTCGGGTCGATCGGCCACGATCTCCGCAACCCGCTCGGCGTCATCGAGAGCTCCGTCTTCATCCTGCGCGGGCGCGCGGGCGGGGACGAGCGCGTGGTGAAGCACCTCGACCGGATCCACGACCAGCTCGGCGTCGCGAACGGCATCATCACCAACCTGCTCGACATCATCCGCAACCGGCCCGTCACCCGGGAGCGGGTGGAGGTGGAGCCGCTCTTCACCGGGGCGCTCGAGTCGCTCTCGCGGCCGCCGGGCGTGACCGTCACGGCGGAGGGGCTGGCCGGCCTGGTGGCCGCCGCCGACCCGGGCCAGCTCCGGCAGATCCTCGTGAACCTGCTCGGGAACGCCCTCGAGGCGGCGGCGCCGGCCGGCGCCGTGACCGTGCGCGGCGAGGACGGGCCGGCGGGGATCGCCCTGAGCGTGGAGGACACCGGCCCCGGCGTGGACCCCGTCGTCGAGCGGCGCCTCTTCGAGCCGCTCATCACCACCAAGAGCCACGGGATCGGGCTGGGCCTGGCGCTGGTGAAGCGCATCGTCGAGCGGCACGGCGGGACCGTCGAGTACCGGCGCTCCCCGCGCGGCGGCGCCTGCTTCACGGTCCGGCTCCCGCCCTGAGCGCGCGATGCGCCACTACCTCCTGGTGGACGACAACCGCGACTTCGCCGAGAACATCGGCGAGATCCTGCGCGACCTGGGCGAGGAGGTGACGCTGGCCGCCGACGGCGAGCAGGCGCTGGCGCTCGCGCGGCGCCGGCGCTTCGACGCGCTGGTCACCGACATGCGGATGCCGCTCATGAGCGGCGCCGAGCTGGTCCACCGCGTGCGGCACGTCGATCCCGGGCTGGCCGCCATCGTCGTGACCGCCTTCGTGCAGGACGACGCGCTGGAGGCGGCGCGCCGGGAGGGGCTCCTGGCGACCCTGCCCAAGCCGGTGCCCATCGCGCGCCTGGTCGAGCTGCTCCAGGCGGCGCGGCGCGACGGCCTGGTCGTGGTGGTGGAGGACGACCGCGCGCTGTGCGACAACGTCTGCGAGGCGCTCCGCGGCCGCGGGTTCGCCGCGATCACCGCCGGGTCGCTGACGGAGACGGAGCGGCTCGGGCCGGTGAACCCCTTCTGCGCCCTGGTCGACATGCGCGTGCCGGGCGGCGCCGCCGGCGACGCCATGCGCTGCCTCTCGTCTCGCTACCCGGACCTCCCCCTCCTGGTGGCGACCGCCTTCGACGACGTGCCCCCGGTCCCCTACCGGGCCCTCTTCCCCAAGCCCTTCGACACGCGGGCGCTGCTCGACGCGGTCGAGCGGCAGTACCGCGCCCGCCCCTCCGCGCCATGACCCAGCTCCCCCGACGCCCGCGCATCCTGATCGTCGACGACAACGCGGCGCTGGTCGCGAACCTCACCGAGATCCTGGAGGAGGCGGGCTACTCGGCGCACGGCCACGGGAGCTGCGCCGCCGCCCTGCGCGGCGCGCGCGAGGGCTTCGACGTCGCGCTGGTGGACCTGCGCCTCCCGGACGGCGACGGCACCGCGCTCGCGCCCCAGCTCAAGGAGGCCTCGCCGGACGGCGAGGTGGTGCTGTTGACCGGCTTCGCCACGCTCGAGTCGGCCGTGGCCGCGGTGCGCGCCGGGGCGTGCGCCTACCTGGTCAAGCCCTGCGCCACCCAGGAGCTGCTGGTCACGGTGGAGCAGGCCATGCGGCAGGTGCGCCTGCACGGCGAGAAGCGCGAGCTGTCGCGGCGGGCCCAGACGGCCGAGAAGCTGGCGGCGGTCGGGACCATGACGGCGGGGCTCTCCCACGAGATCCGGAACCCCCTCAACGCCGCCGCGCTGCAGCTGACCGTCCTCGAGCGGCGCATCCAGAAGCTCGCCCGCGACCAGCAGGCGAAGCTGCTCGAGCCGCTCCACCTGGTCCGGGACGAGATCCGTCGCCTCGACCACATCCTGGAGGACTTCCTCCAGTTCGCGCGGCCGCGCGACTTCCAGCCGCGCGCGGTGGAGGTGGCGACGGTGCTGACCAAGGTGCTCGACCTCCTCGAGGGGGAGGCCGACCGCCGGCACGTCCGGCTGGTGCGCGACCTGGGCGAGGTCCCGCCGGTGCGGGGGGACGAGGAGCGACTGCGGCAGGTGGTGATGAACCTGGCCCTGAACGCGCTCGACGCCGCGGGCGACGGGGGGACGGTGCGGGTCGCCTGCCGGGTGGAGCCGGCCGACGCGCGGGAGGTGACCCTCCAGGTGGACGACAGCGGCCCCGGCGTGAAGACGGAGGTCCGCGACCGGATCTTCGAGCCCTTCTTCACCACCAAGGCCCAGGGGTCGGGGCTCGGCCTGTCGATCGTCCACGCCATCGTGACGCAGCACGGCGGCAGCATCGCCATCGACGACGCGCCCGACGGCGGCGCGCGCTTCACGCTGCAGTTGCCGCGCGCGGGCTGAAGGACGCGGGGCCCGGGTCGGCGGCGGGCGGCGCCTGCAGGAGGGCCGCCAGCCGCTCCTGCACGGCCTCGGGCGAGAAGCACGCGCCGGCGTGCGCACGCCCGGCGTCCGAGAGGCGCGCCCAGAGGCGCTCGTCGCCGTGGAGCCGCGCCACCGCCTCCGCGAAGTCCCGTGGATCGTCCGCGACGAGGGCCTGCGCCCCGTCCGCCAGGCCCATCCCCTCGGCGCCCGCCGAGGTGGTGACCACCGGGAGGCCGCGCGCCAGCGCCTCTCCGATCTTGCCCTTCATGCCGGCCCCGTATCGGATGGGCGCCACCGAGACCCGGCAGGCGTCGAGGTACGGCGCCGTGTCCGGCACGTGGCCCGTGACGACGACCTCCTCGCCGGCCAGGGCCCGGATCTCGGGGGGCGGGGCGCTCCCGACCACGAAGAGCCGCGCGCCCGGAACCCGCGCGCGGACGTGCGGCAGCACCTCGCGGTGGAACCACAGCACGGCGTCCACGTTCGGCCCGTGGGCGAACCCGCCGACGAACAGGAGGCCGGCGCGCGCTCCCCAGGGCGGGATCGGGCCTCGATGGGGCGCGTGGACGTTGGGCACGACGGCGATGGGCCGGTCGAGCTGCGCGGCCCGGAGGATCTCCGCGTCCGCCTCCGTCACGGTCACCACCAGGTCCGCCGCGCGGTAGGCCGCCAGCTCGCGGCGCCGGGTCTCGAGGGCCGCGCGCCGCCCGGCGGCGTCCCCTCGCAGCTCCGCCAGCCGGCCCTCGCGCAGGAAGTGGACGTCGACCGAGTCGGCGATGACGCGGGTCCGGGGCGCGTGCGCCCGGACCAGCGGCGCGTACTGCGCGGCGACGTACCAGAAGGACAGCCAGGCCACGTCGAAGCGGCGCTCCGCCAGCAGGGCGGGGAGGTCGAGGCGCGGGACGCCCTCCAGCCGGCACCCGCACTCCAGCATCCGGTCGGGATCGCCCCGGAAGGTCTCCACCCCCAGCTCCCGGAGGATGCGCTCGTACGCCTCCTGGCCGGTCCCGTTCCTGGCGACGTAGGTGATCCGCGCGTCCAGCCGCCTCCGCATCAGCAGCAGGAGCTCCAGGAGCCGGCGCGAGCCGGAGGCGCGATCGAAGAGCGGCATGAACGGATCGACGACCAGGAGGGCCGGGCCCTCCCCCCGCGGCGGGGCGGGACGGCGGAGCCGCAGGCGCCGGTCGGCCGTCGTGGGGACGCGCCCGGTGACGGCGGGGCTCGGCTCGTGCTCGCGCAGCGCCTCGCGCCACTTCTCGACGAACCGGGGCCGGTTGAGCTCCTGGTGACGCTTGAGGCCGCCGTCCGGGCTGGTGCCGTTGGAGACGCCCTCGTGGTGGACCACGATCGAGCGCGGGCAGTAGACGACCTTCTTGCCCAGGCTGCGGATCCCGAAGCAGAGGTCGGTGTCCTCGTAGTAGGCCGGCGCGTAGCGGACGTCGAAGCCGCCCAGCCGCTCGAAGAGGTCGCGGCGTACCAGCAGCGCCGCGCCCGAGCAGTAATCGACCTCGCACGGGCGATCGTACTGCGGGCGGAACGGCTGATCGCCGCGGCCGAAGTTCCAGCCGCTCCCGTCGGAGAAGACGATGCCGCCCGCCTCCTGGAGCCGTCCGTCCGGGTAGACCAGGCGCGCGCCGACGGCGCCCACCTCCGGGTCCGCCTCGGCGACGTCCACCAGCGCGGTGAGCCAGTTCTCCTGGGGAGCGGTGTCGTTGTTGAGGAAGAGGAGGTACTTGCCGCGCGCCAGCGCCGCGCCCCCGTTGCACGCACCGACGAACCCGACGTTCTCGCGGCACGTCAGCACGCGGACCGCGCCCCCGAGCTCCGCCAGGAGCGCCGGCGTCTCGTCGGTCGAGGCGTCGTCGACGACGATCACCTCGACCCCGTCGCCGGGCGTGGTCCGCGCCAGCCAGT
>JAJYHA010000453.1 GCA_021784995.1 Myxococcales bacterium | reverse complement strand
GATGGGCGAGAAGCTGGGCGTGAAGGACCTCACCACCCTCGCCGCCAGCCAGGCCGACATCGAGAAGACCCTCGCCGGCGGCAAGAACAAGATGCCGGCGTTCAAGGGCAAGCTCTCGGACGACGAGCTCAAGCAGGTCGCCGCCTACGTGAAGGGCGGGCTGAAGTAGGCAGCGGTCCTCGTCCGGCCGCGCGTCCCCCGGGCTCCGCGGGGCGCGCGGCCGGAGCATCACCCCGAGCGCCGGCGCCCCTCCCCGGATAGAACAGCGCCATGGCGCCGACCCGCTCCTCACCGGAGCTGCCCCGGCTGGGCGACGAGGAGCGGCTCCGCTACAGCCGCCACCTGCTCCTCCCCGAGCTGGGCCTCGAGGGGCAGCGGCGGCTCAAGGCCGGGCGCGTCCTCCTGGTCGGTGCCGGCGGGCTCGGCTCGCCCGCCGCGCTCTACCTCGCCGCCGCCGGCGTCGGCCTGCTCGGGATCGTGGACTCCGACGCGGTGGACGCGACCAACCTGCACCGCCAGGTGCTCCACGGAGCGCGCGACGTCGGACGCCGCAAGGTGGACTCGGCGCGCGACCGCCTGCGCGACCTCAACCCGCACGTGGAGGTGGTCGCGCACGACACCCGGCTCACGGCCGGCAACGCCCTGGAGCTGGTCCGGGGATACGACCTGGTGGTGGACGGGGCCGACAACTTCCCGACCCGCTACCTCGTGAACGACGCCTGCGTGCTCCTGGGCCGGCCCGACGTCCACGCCTCCATCTCGCGCTTCGAGGGGCAGGCCTCGGTCTTCTGCACGCCCGGCGCGCCCTGCTACCGGTGCCTCCACCCCGAGCCGCCGCCGCCCGGCCTCGTCGCCTCCTGCGCCGAGGCTGGCGTGCTGGGGATCCTGCCCGGGCTCCTGGGCGTGGTGCAGGCGACCGAGGCCATCAAGCTCCTGGCCGGCCTCGGCGAGCCGCTCGCCGGGCGGCTCCTCCTGGTGGACGCGCTGCGGATGGAGTTCCGGAGCGTGCGCCTCGCGCGCGATCCGCGCTGTCGCGCCTGCGGGGCGGGCGCCCGGCGCGCGCTCGCCGACACGGGGTGGTCCTGCGCGCCGGCGGCGGCTCCGGAGGCCCTGCCCGTCCTCACCGTCGCCCAGCTGCGGGCGCGGCTCGGCCGCGGCGAGGGGGAGCTCGACCTGGTGGACGTCCGCGAGCGGCACGAGTGGGACGCGGGCCGGATCGAGGGGGCACGGCTGCTGCCGCTCTCCATGCTGGCCGACCCCGTAGGCGCCTTCGATCCGGAGCGCGACACGGTGATCTACTGCCGGAGCGGCGTCCGGAGCGCGGCGGTCGTGGAGCGGCTCTGCACGGCGGGGTACCGGCGCGTGTGGAACCTGGAGGGCGGGATCCTGGAGTGGGAGCGGGCGGGCCACCCCTAGCGCCGCGCGCCGCGCCGGGAGCGGCGGCGCCGTCCGCCGGGCCCGTCCGCTACGGCCCGGAGATCCTGGCCGCGCTGGACCGCCTCTGCGAGGCCGATCCCGGCCGCGAGGCCTGCGGCTTCGTGGTGCGGCGGAGCGGGGTGCTGGCGGTCGTCCAGGTGCCCAATGCGGCGGACCGGCTGCACGCGGAGGACCCGGTCGCCTTCCCTCGCACCGCGCGCCACGCCTACGTGATGGAGCCGCGGGCGCAGCTGCGGCTCTACCGGGAGCTGGAGGCCGCGGGCGGCGTGGTGGTCGCGGTCTGGCACTCGCACGTGGAGGCGGGGGCCCACCTCTCGGAGGTGGACCGCGCCGGCGCCCTCCTCGACGGCCGCCCGGTGGTGCCCGGCGCCGAGCACCTCGTCCTCGGCCTGCGCGGCGGCCGCGTCGCCGAGCGGCGCCGCTACCGCCACCTGGAGGGCGCCTTCGTCGGCTCCGTCCTGGACTGAGCGCCGAGCCCGCCGGCGGGGCCCGCTCCGGTGGACGGGGCTGGACCGCGGCGCGCGCCGCCGATGCCGGGGATGGGGCCGCCGCGGCTATAGTCCGCCCGTGACCGAGCCCTCGACGCGGCCCACCTCGCCCTGGGTCTTCGCGCCGCTCATGCTGCCCTTCGGCGCCGCGGTGGGCTATCTCCAGATCGCGGCGCCCTTCTGGCTCCGCGCCTCGGGCGTCTCGCTGGTGGACATCGGCGCGGTCTCGGCCGTCGCCTTCCAGCCGCACGCCCTCAAGATCCTCTGGGTGCCGCTGCTCGACGTCGGCCCCCACCGCAAGCTCTGGTACGGCCTGGCGGTGGTCGCCACGGCCGCGCTGCTGGCCAGCCTCGCCCTGCTCGGCGATCCGGGCGCCCACCTCGGCCTCTTCACCCTCCTCGTCACGGCGGCGCAGGTGACCGCCAGCACCTCCTCGGCCGCCGTCAACGCCCTCTCCGCCATCACCACCCGCGGCGGCGACAAGGGGCGCGCCGGCGGCTGGCTCATGGCGGGGAACGTGGGCGGCACCGGGATCCTGGGAGCGCTGGCGCTCTTCCTCGCCACCCGGGCCACGCCGGCCACGGCGGGCCTGGTGCTGGGCGGGGTGGTGCTGGCGTCGGGGAGCTTCGTGCTCCTGGTGGAGGAGCCGCGCCTCGAGGAGGTGGTCGCCGGCGCGCGCGGCCTGGGCGCGGCGCTCGCGGCGCGCTTCGCGGCGGTGCTCCGCGACCTCTGGGCGACCGCCCGCAGCCGCGACGGCTTCACCGGCGTCCTCATCTGCCTGGCGCCGGTCGGCTGCGGTGCCATGACCAACCTCTTCTCCGGGATCGCCGCCGACTACCACGCCCCCCAGCGGCTGGTGGAGACCGTCAACGGGCTCGGGGGCGGCGTCGCCTCGGCGCTCGGCGCGGTGACCGGCGGCCGGGTGGCGGACCGCATGAACCGGCGCATCGCCTACGGCCTGGCCGGCGGCGCGACGGCGCTGGTGGCCGTCGCCATGCTGGCCGCCCCCATGACGGCCGTCACCTACGCCTGGGGCACGCTGGCCTACAGCTTCGTGAACGGGATCGCCTTCGCCGCCTGGGCCGGGATGGTGCTCGAGCTTGTGGGCCACAGCGCCGGGGTGGCCACCAAGTACGCGCTCTTCACCGCCACCTCGAACCAGGCCATCAGCTACGTGACCTGGCTCGACGGCAAGGCCTCCGACTGGCACGGCGCGGGCGCGCGCGGCGCGCTGGCCTTCGACGCGGCCGTCACCTTCGCCGGGCTCGCCCTCCTGCTCGCGATCGTGGTGGGCGCGCGGCGGGCGCGCGGCCCTACCGCAGCGCCTGCTCGAAGTCGGCGATGATCTCCTCGGGGTCCTCGAGCCCCACCGAGACGCGGACCAGGCCCTCGCCCGCCAGCGCGCGGAAGCGCGCCGCCTTCTCCCCCTCCAGGAGGAACGACGTCCTGAGCAGGTCGTCGGTGGGCAGGTAGTAGACCAGCGTGCGGTGCTTGCCGAGCGAGACGGCGTAGAGCGCCAGGCGCAGGCGGCTCCCGAACCGGTGCGCCAGCTCCGCGCCGCCGTCCGTGACGAAGGAGAGCAGGCCCGAGGTGTTGCGGAGCTGCCGGCGCGCCAGCTCCCGCTGCGGGTGCGAGTCGAGCCCGGGGTGGAGCACGCGGCGGACGCGCGGGTGCCCCTCCAGCCAGCGCGCCACCCGGAGCGCCCCCTCCTCGTGCTGGCGCATGCGGAGCGGCAGCGTCACCAGCCCGCGGAGGATCAGGCTGGCGGCGGGCGGCGCGAGCGCGCCGCCCAGGTGGACGAGCGCGTGCCGGCGCAGCGCGGCCACGGCGTCGCGGCGGCCGATCACCACGCCGCCCAGCGCGTCGCCGTGGCCGCAGGCGTACTTGGTGAGCGAGTGCAGGACGAGGTCGGCGCCCAGGCCGAGCGGGCGGAGCCCCACCGGCGTGGCGATGGTGGAGTCGACCGCGAGCAGCGCACCCGCGCCGTGCGCGACGGCGGCCAGCGCCTCCACGTCGGCCAGCCGCAGCGTCGGGTTCACCGGCGTCTCGGCGTAGACGAGGCGCGTGGTGGGCCGGAGCGCGGCCCGGACCTCGTCGAGGTCGGAGAGATCGGCGAAGGTGACCTCGACCCCGAGCCGTCGCAGGTCCCCCCGCGCGAACTCCGCCACCCCGGCGTAGCAGACCTCGCTCACGACGGCGTGGTCGCCCGCCCCGAGCAGGTGGAGGAGCAGGCCCGAGGCCGCCGCCATGCCGGTCGCGAAGCAGACCGCGTCCTCGCCGTCGTCGAGATCGGCCAGCCGCCGCTCCAGCACGCGGACGGTGGGCGACGCCCAGCGCCCGTAGAAGTAGGGCTGCTCGTCGCTCATGTCGGCCGACGAGAAGCCCACCTCCCCCGGCCGCACCACGAAGCTGGTGGCCTGCACCACCGGGGTGGTGATGGCCCCGTAGGTGGGGTCCGGCGGCTCGCCGGCGACGGCGCGGGTCCAGAGGCTCGGTCGATCCGCCATGAGGTCCTTCCGGGAGGGGCAGCCGGAACCGGGCCGCCCACGGCGTCGCTTCTCAGCTTATACGCCGAACCCCTCGCTGCCCGAGGCACCTCGACGCCCCAAAGGACCATTTCTGTCGCACTCTTTCGGGTGGAGCCCGGTGGGGTAGGTCGCGCGTAGGCTCGCCGAAGTCGCCCCTCCCTCGCCGGGGCGACACCCCCCAGGAGGCGCCCATGGTCCGGACCCGGATGGTGCTGCCGTTCCTCGCCGCGATGGCCGCGCTCACAGCCGCTCGCGCCGCCGCCGACGCGCCCCGCATCTCCGACGGAGTGGTGAAGATCGGCGTGATGAACGACGCCACCGGCCCCTACGCCGACGCGGCCGGCCAGGGGTCGTTCATCGCGGCGACGATGGCCGTCGAGGACTTCGGGGGCAAGGTGCTGGGCGCGCCCGTCGAGGTCATCTACGGCGATCACCAGAACAAGCCCGACGTGGCCGCGAGCAAGGCGCGGCAGTGGTTCGACCGGGAGCAGGTGGACGTCATCGCGGACGTCCCGACCAGCTCCTGCACGCTGGCGGTGTCGAAGATCGCCACCGCGGCCAACCGGGTGCTCATCGTCTCGGGCGGCGGCAGCTCGCGCCTCACCAACGAGGACTGCGCCGAGACCACGCTGCAGTGGACCTACGACACCTTCGCCCTCGCCGCGGGCACGGCGCGCTCGGTGGTGGCGCAGGGCGGGAAGCGGTGGTTCTTCCTCACGGCCGACTACGCCTTCGGCCACAGCCTGGAGAAGGACGCGAGCGAGTTCGTGCGCGCCGCCGGGGGCGCGGTGGTGGGCTCGGCGCGCTACCCCTTCCCCGGCACCCACGACTTCGCCTCCTTCCTGCTGCAGGCGCAGGGCTCGGGGGCGCAGGTGATCGGGCTCGCCAACGCCGGGGCCGACACCATCAACGCCATCAAGCAGGCGGCGCAGTTCGACGTCACCCGCACGCAGCGGCTGGCGCCCCTGCTCTTCTTCATCAACGACGTGCACGCCGTGGGGCTCGAGGCCGCGCAGGGGACGTACCTGACGGCCGGCTTCTACTGGGACCTCGACGACGAGTCGCGCGCATTCGCGCGGCGCTTCCAGGCCCGCCACAAGGTGCCGCCCAACATGATCCAGGCCGGCGTCTACTCGGGCGTCCTCCACTACCTGAAGGCCGTGGCGGCGGCCGGGACCGACGAGGCGCACGCGGTGGTGGCGATGATGCGCAAGCTGCCGGTGCGCGACGCGTTCGCCCGCCACGGCACGCTCCGGCCCGACGGCCGCATGATCCACGACATGTACCTGATGGAGGTGAAGAGCCCCGCCGCGTCGCGCGGCCCCTGGGACTACTTCGTGGTGCGCAAGGTGATCCCGGCGGCCGAGGCCTTCCAGTCGCTCGACCGGAGCCTCTGCCCGCTGCTGAAGCGGTAGCGGCCGGGGCGCCGGCGGCGCGCGAGGGCCGCGGACCGCGGGGTCAGTGCACCTCCGGCGCCTCGTCGCCCCACCAGGGCCACGGACCCTCCTGGACCGGGTTCCCGGGGGCGCGCGCCCGCTGGATCACGTCGGCCGCGGCCGCGCGGCTGTAGAGGACGAGGTCGTCCACGCTCAGGAGGCCCGCCGCCCGGCCCGCGGCGTCCAGCACCACCAGGCGCCGCACGGCGCTGCGCTGCATGACGCGCGCCGCGGTCTCCAGATCGTCCTCCTCCGAGCAGGAGAGGACCTGCGGCGTCATCGCGCTGCGCACCGTGCACCAGGCCGGATCGGCCCCGGCCGCCGTGCTCCGGATCACGATGTCGCGGTCGGTGATCACCCCCGTCGGCTCGTCACGCACGGTGACGACGAGCGCGCCGATCCCGGTGTCCCTCATCTTCTGCGCGGCCGCCTGGAGCGTCTCCGATCTATCGACGGTCTCCGCGCGCCTCGTCATCGCGTCCTTGACCCGCATCGCGTCACCCCGTGCTGGTGTCCACCCGCGCCCATCGTGCGCCCCGGCGGCCCGGCCGGCGCGCACTTGGTGCCGCACCTCCGCCGGGAGTCGGTCCGGCGGGGGTCCCCTCCCCGGCGGGCGCCGCCGGACCCGGCTAGAATGGGCGCATGGAGGGATCGACCGCCCGCGCCGGCATCCTCGGCCGGATCGTCGCCACGGGGAGGCCCTTCACCGACCCCGCCTGCGCGGGCTGCCCGCAGCTCGTCACCCTCCGGGCGCTGCGGCGGGCCGGCCTCGACGTCCAGGGCGGGCTCGCCTGCGACCCGGAGCCGTCGGCGCGGCCTCTCCGGCCCGGGCCGGGCCACCGGGCCGCCCTCGTCGGCGGGCTGCGCCTGGCGGAGGAGGGGGCGCGGGCGCTCCTCGAGGAGGCGGCGCGCGCGGGCGCGTCGCTGGTGGTCGGCGCCGACGATCGGCCGGCGCGGGCGCCGCTGCTCAGGGCCGCGCTCCTCGCCGCCGGCGCGCGGGTGGCGGAGGCCGACACCGCGAGCCCCCTCGCCTGCGAGCTCCAGGTGGCGGACGCCCTGGGCGCGCCGGGGACGGTGCTCCTCTCGGTCGCGCCGTGCACGGCGGGCGGGCCGCGCCACCCTGCCCCCGACGTCCTCGCCTCGCGGTGCAACCGCTGCGGCGCGTGCCTCTCGCTGGGTTGCCCGGCGCTCCTCGACGCAGGCGGCGAGGCCATGGTGGTGGACGCCGCCGTGTGCACCGGCTGCGCCGCCTGCCTGCCCCTCTGCCGCGCGCGGGCCCTCGCCGTCCGGCGCGGCTGATCGCGCCGCGGCGGCGGACGGCCCCGGGCCCGCCCTTCAGGCGAAGCGGCGGACCAGCGCCTCCAGGTAGCGCGACCGCAGCTGCCGCATGGCGAGCGCGCGCTGCACCGGGCCCAGCCGCAGGACGACCCCCAGGAGCGCCGCCAGGGCACGGTGGCTCCACAGCACCCGGTTGTCGAAGAGGAGGTCCTGCAGCTTGCCGCGCTCGATGGCCATCAGCACCGCGCGGTGCGCGCCGTTCAGGGGCGTGAGCACCCGCTCCGCGCGCCGGTGGAGCGCGATGCTCTCGCGCGGGCAGCTCCGCACGCACACCCCGCAGCCGAGGCAGCGCTCCTCGTCGAGCCTGGCGCGCCGCGCCTTCGGCCGGCGCGGGTCGTTGGCGGACACGAGCGCCATCGCCTCGACCGGACAGGCGGCGACGCACTTCCCGCAGCCGTTGCACGAGGCGCCGTCCACCGCGGGCAGGAAGTTCGTGGTGTGGATCGGGTTCAGGACGGCGAAGCGGCGCGCCGCGATCATGGCCTCGCAGCAACAGCCGCAGCAGTTGCAGATGAAGGCCGGCCGCTCGCGGACGTTCTCGCCGAACTGGACCAGGCCCCCCTCCTGCGCCTGGCGCAGGAGGTCGAGCGCCTCGGCCCGGTCGATCCCGCGCGCGTGGCCGTGGCGCACCAGCGAGTCGGCGGTGGTGTTGAAGGTCAGGCAGATCTCCATGGGGGCGGCGCAGGCGCGGCCCATGTGCTCCATCTTGTGCCGGCAGTAGCAGGTGCCGACGCCGACGTGGGTGGCGCTCTCGATCACCCAGCTCGCGCGTTCGAAGTCGAGGACGTGGAGGGCGTCCTCGGCCGGGACCACGCGCTCCTGGACGAAGGTCCGCCCGAGCTGCGTCTCGCCGCGGGCGAAGAGCTCCCGGACGAAGTCCTCCTCCTGGTTCAGGTACTGGTAGTAGAGCTCGGCCAGGGCCTTCTGGTCGATGTCGCCCCGCACCCGCATCATCGAGAACTCGAAGAAGCCGGCCATGGGCGGCGGGAGCACGTAGACGGTGCGCCCGCGCTCCTCGCAGTCGAGGAGGAGCGCGCGGCTCGCCAGCGCGTCGAGCGTGCGGCGCGCGCTCGCCAGATCGACCTTCCAGATGGCGGCCGCCCTCTCCGCGGTGAAGGGCTTGATGGCCAGGAGCGCGACCAGCTCCGCCTCGCGCTCCGAGAAGAGGACGCGCAGGATGCGGAAGAGGAGCTCCGAGGGCGGCGCCCCCTGCGGGAACCGGTTCAGCCGATCGACGAGGCTGCTGTAGCCGTTCTTCAGGGTGTGGTGGGCCATGGCGCGCCGTGCAACGCGAAGGTACCCCGGGTCCGGTGTGTCCGGAAGCGCCACCTCGCGCCGGCGCGCCCGGGCCGGGCCGGCCCGCG
>JAJYHA010000058.1 GCA_021784995.1 Myxococcales bacterium | reverse complement strand
TGGCGGTGTGACGCCGGATCGTCCGGACCGCAGGGGCCGGCGGTCGCGCTCGCGCCGCCGGCCGCCGCCGGCGGGCCGGCCGAACCCGAGCAGCTTTCGCTCCTCGACCCCGATGCCGTCCGGGGTGCCCCGGACGCCGGGCGGCGCCTGCTCGCGGCCGGCCTGGACGCCGTGGTCGTGGGCGCCGCCGCCGCGGTCCCGGTCCTGTTCGCGGTCCGGGCGGCGCCCGACGGTGCCGTCGTCGCCTGCGCTGCCTTCGTCGCGCTGCTCGCCTTCACCTATGCCGCGCTGGGCCACGCCCTCATGGGCGCGACCGTCGGCAAGCGCCTCCTCGGGCTCCGCGTGGAGGGACCGGACGGCGGCGCGCCCGGGATCGCCCGCAGCGTGGCGCGCGCGGCGCTCGCCGTGGCGGGGACCGCCGCGCTGGGCGCCGGCATCGTCCTCGGCCTGATGAGCCGGAACGGCCGGGCGCTCCACGACCTCGTGGCCGGCACCTCGGTGGTGCGCGCGCCTGCCCTGCGGCGCTGAGGGCGGGTGGTGCCCCGGGCGGTGGCGCGCATGCGTCACGCGCGCGCCTTGACCGCTCCGGTGGGGGCGCCTACAAACCACGGGCGTGCCGCTCGACCTCGCCGCGCTGCTCGTCGAAGCGAGGGCCGTCCCGGCCGAGGCGATGGAGCGCGCCCTCGCGCGCACGCGCGAGGCGGGCGGAGCGCTCGACACGGCCCTGCTGGAGCTCGGGGTGCTCGGGGAGCCGGAGCTCGTCCGGTTCCTCTCCCGCGCGTCGGGGCTGCCGGCCGCGCTGGTCGCGGCGCCCGACTGCGATCCACGCGCGGCGCGCGTCTTCCCGGCCGGCATCGCCCGGCGCCACGCGCTGGCGCCCTTTCGCCTGGAGGGGCGGGAGCTCTCGCTTGCGGCCGTGCACCCGGTCGACCTCGAGGTGCTGGCCGATCTCGGCGCCCTGCTCTCCATGCACCTCGTCCCGCACGTCGCGCCCGAGTGGCGGGTGTGGGCGCTCCTGGGGGCGATCTACGGCCTGCCGGTGCCGCCGCGCCTGGCTGCGCTGGCCGCCGGCCCGGAGCCCGCCCGGCAGGACGTGGCGCGCGGCCACGAGGAGGAGGTGCGCCACCCGCCGGCGCGGTGGCGGCTCGGTCGCGCCGATCCCGATCAGCCGCTCGCGCGCGCGGTGGCGCGCGCCGCCGAGGCCATCGACGCGACGGAGCTCCTGCGCGAGGTGATCGATCCCGAGCCGATCCCGGCGGAGCCGCCGGGGTGGAGCCTGGCGGAGGCCTCGGCGGCGCTCGGCGCCGCGCGGGATCGCGACGACGTGCTGCGGGTGACGCTCCGCCACGCCCGCGACTTCGTCGAGGCCGCCGCCGTCTTCGCCGTCGGTCCCGGGACCATCGTGGGCGTCGACGCCGTCGGGTGGCCGCGTGCGCGCGCCCGCTGCCGCGCGGTGCGCCTCGATCGCGACGAGGCGGGGCTCTTCGGCGCGGTGATCGCCTCTCGCGGGCCTCACCTCGGGCCGATGGCCGCGCAGCCGGGGAACGAGCGCATGCTGGCGGCACTCGGCCGCGGGTGGCCCGACACCGCGCTGGCCTGCCCGATCCTGGTGCGGGATCGCGTGGTCTGCCTGCTGTACGCCGACAACGGCGACGCGCCCGTGTCGCCCCGCCGCATCGGCGACCTGCTGCTCTTCGCGGGCACGGTGGGCCCTGCGCTGGAGCGTGCCCTGCGCACCACCCGGCGCGCGCGGCCCGGAGCTTCCCCGGAGCCCGGGCGGGACGGCGGCGGGTGGCAGGTGCACGAGCCCGCACGCCCGGCCCCGCCCGCCGCGGGGACGGCGGCGGGGGCCGCGAGCGAGGAGGCGCCGTGAGCGGGCCCGTGGATCCCGATCCCCGGCGCGCGCGGCTCGATCGGCTCGACGCCGAGGCGGAGCGCGGGGGCGGCGCGGCGCGCATCGCCCGCCAGCACGAGGCCGGCAAGCTCACCGCGCGCGAGCGCATCGCCCTCCTCCTCGACCCCGGCTCCTTCGTCGAGCTCGACCGCTTCAAGACCCACCGCTGCGCCGAGTTCGGGATGCAGCGCCAGCGGATCCCGGGCGACGGCGTGGTGACCGGCCACGGGCTCGTCGACGGGCGGCAGGTCTTCCTCTTCGCGCAGGACTTCACGGTCTTCGGGGGCTCGCTCTCCGGGGCGCACGCCGAGAAGATCTGCAAGGTGATGGACCTGGCCATGGAGGTGGGCTGCCCCGTGGTCGGCCTTCACGACTCGGGAGGAGCGCGCATCCAGGAGGGCGTGGCCGCGCTGGCGGGATACGCCGACATCTTCCTGCGCAACGTGCGCGCCTCGGGGCGGGTCCCGCAGATCAGCGTCATCCTGGGGCCGTGCGCCGGCGGGGCGGTGTACTCGCCCGCCATCACCGACTTCGTCTTCATGGTGGAGGAGACGGGCTGCATGTTCGTCACCGGGCCGGAGGTCGTCTGCGCGGCGGCGCACGAGGAGGGGAGGCGGGAGGAGCTGGACGGCGCGCGCGCCCACGCGCAGCGGTCCGGCGTGGCGCACTTCACGCACGACACGGAGGCGGCGACCCTGCGCGCGGTGCGGGAGCTCCTCTCGTACCTGCCTCCCAGCAGCGCGGACGACCCGCCCGCGGAGCCCTGCTCCGACGATGCGGGCCGCCGCGACGAGTCGCTGCGGCGGGTGGTCCCCGACGGCCCGGACGCCCCCTACGACGTGAAGGACGTGGTGCGCGCGGTCGTCGACGATCGCCGCCTCCTCGAGGTGGCCCCCCGCTTCGCGGCCAACGTCGTGGTGGGGTTCGCGCGCATGGGCGGGCGGCCCCTGGGAGTGGTCGCGAACCAGCCGGCGGTGCTGGCCGGGGCGCTCGACGCCGACGCGAGCGTCAAGGCGGCCCGCTTCGTCCGGTTCTGCGACGCCTTCAACCTCCCGCTGCTCACCTTCGTGGACGTCCCCGGCTTCGCCGCCGGCACGGACCAGGAGCGGGGTGGCATCATCCGCCACGGCGCGAAGCTGCTCTACGCCTTCGCCGAGGCGACCGTCCCCAAGGTCACGGTCGTCGTCCGCAAGGCGTACGGCGTCGCGTACGACGTCATGGCCTCCAAGCACCTCCGCGCCGACGTGAACCTCGCCTTCCCGACGGCCGAGATCGCGGTCATGGGATCGGAGGGGGCGGTGAACATCGTCTTCCGCAAGGAGATCGCGGCCGCCGAGGACGCGGACGCCGAGCGCCGGCGGCTCGCCGACGAGTACCGGGAGCGGTTCGCGAACCCGTACCGGGCGGCGGAGCTGGGGTACGTGGACGAGGTCATCCGGCCGGAGGAGACGCGGCCGCGCGTGATCCGTGCGCTCGAGATGCTGCGCGGGAAGCGGCGGGAGCTCCCGCCCAGGAGGCACGGGAACATCCCCCTGTGAACGGTCGCCGCGGACCGCGGCGGAGGAGAGGCGATGGCGAAGCCGAAGATCGAGGAGCTGGTGGCGGGCAAGGGGCCCGAGGCGGTGCGTGGCAAGACGGTGGAGGTCCACTACACGGGCTGGCTGACCGACGGCCGGCGCTTCGACTCCTCGGTGGGCGGCGCGCCCTTCACCTTCCGGCTCGGCGCCGGCGAGGTCATCGAGGGGTGGGACCGCGGCGTGGCGGGCATGAAGGTGGGGGGCAAGCGCAAGCTCACCCTGCCGCCGGAGCTCGCCTACGGCGCGCGGGGCGCCCCTCCGGAGATCCCTCCCGGCGCCACCCTGGTCTTCGAGGTGGAGCTGCTCGCCGTGTACTGACGGCGCCGGGGCGGCCGCGCGGGGCCGGACGTACGAGAGCCCGATCCCCGCGCGGGGGACCGGGCTCTCCCGACGCGCCGGGCCGCGTCAGCCCTTGCGGACGTTCGACGCCTGCAGGCCCTTCGGGCCCTTCACCACGTCGAACTCGACCTTCTGCCCCTCCGCCAGGCTGCGGAAACCGTCCATCTGGATGGAGGTGTGGTGGCAAAACACGTCCTCACCACCGTTGTCCTGCGTGATGAAGCCGTAGCCCTTCGCGTCGTTGAACCATTTCACGATGCCAGTCGCCATTCGATGTGACTTTCTTCGCTCGAGAGCCTCATTGCGCTCGGTCAACCCTGTGCGCGCGGGCGGACAATCTCCTTTATTCAAAAATCAGAACGAAGTCGAGAGCGCAACGTCACGCAAAGTGGAGTCAACGCGTCGCTTACACGCCTGGTCAAGCCGCGCGAAGATCTCCTCCACGCCGGGAAGCGAACGGGCCGATCCCTCCGGGATCCGCGTCACGCTCTGGCCCGTGTAGAAGAGGCCCCGCTCCACGTCCCCCTTCACGGCCGCGGCCAGGAGCGCGTCCGTGATGCAGAAGCTCTCCCGGAAGCCGCTGGCCCGGCAGCGGCACAGCTCGGCCGCCAGGCACTCGATGCAGGCCTTCCGCCGGCCGAAGTAGCCACCCTCCCCGTAGAACCAGGCCTTGGAGCGCGGCGGGAAGGCCTGGCCCGCCGCCAGGGCCTCCGTGAAGGCATTGCGCACGGCGCGCGCCTTCATGCCCTTCACGCAGCTCGTGATGAGGGTCACGTCGTCGTCGCGCTTCGCGAGGTGCATCTGCTTGAAGTTGGGGTGGGCGTCGCCGTCGCTGCAGGCCAGGAAGCGCGTGGCGAGCTGGGCCCCGGCCGCGCCGGCCTCGAAGAGAGCGGGCAGGTCGGCGGCGTCGACGCCCCCGGCCGCGATCACCGGGAGCGAGGTGCTGGCGAGCACGTCGGCGAGCAGCGCCGGCAGCGGGTGGTCCACGTCCCCGATGTGGCCGCCCGCCTCGGCGCCCTCCGCGACCAGGAACTCCGCACCCCACTTCTCGTACATGGCCGCCAGCCGGCCCGAGGAGACGATCCCTGCGAAGGGGACGCCCGCGTCGCGGCAGGAGCGGACGACGCTTCGCGAGATCCCGGCGCCCTGCACCACGAAGGAGACGCCCTCGTCGAAGGCGACGTGGAGGCAGGTCTCGAAGTCGTCCCGGTTCACGGCGGCCATCAGGTTCAGCCCGACGAAGCCACCGGGTGCCTCCGCCCGCGCGCGGCGGATCTCGGCGCGCAGCATGGCCTCGCTCTTCACCACGGCCGAGATCGTGCCCACGCCGACGAGCCGCGCCGTTCGCTGGGCGGCCACCTTCCCGGCCAGGCCGTCCGACGCGTGGATGCCCATCGCGCCCTGCACCAGCAGCCGCCGGCCGCCGGCGAGCACGGCGGCGATCGCCGCGCGGTCGAGCCGCGGTGCGCCCGTCTCCGCCGCCGGCGTCCCGGCGTCGATCGCCGCGGCGCACGCCCTCTCCGGTCCCATGTCGCCTCCTCCGTCCGCCGCCTGTCGCGACGGCGCGGCGACCCTACCCGGGCGCTGTCACGGAAACGTCATGGGGGCCGTCGCGGCGCTTGCGGCGAGAGGGCGCCTCTCCCACAATGCCCACGTGCTGCGCGCCTTCAGCCTCGTCTACTGGGTCTTCGTGGGCGTGACGATGCCGGTCTTCTTCCTGGTGGCGCTGGCGATCTTCCTCGTCACCTGGCCGTTCGACCGCCGGCGCGTGGCGGTGCACCTCTTCTCCTGCTTCTGGGCCTCCTTCTACATCTACGCCAACCCGCTCTGGCGGGTCCGCTTCACCGGGCGGGACAAGCTGCCGTGCCGCGGCCCCGCGGTGATCGTGGCCAACCACCTGTCGCTGGTCGACATCCTGGTGCTCTACGGGCTCTACCGGCCCTTCAAGTGGGTCTCCAAGGCGGAGCTGTTCCGGGTGCCCGTGGTGGGCTGGAACCTGATGCTGAACGACTACGTCCGGCTGCGCCGTGGCGATCGGGAGTCGATCCGCTCGATGATGGAGCACTGTCGCCGCCACCTGGCGCGCGGCTCGCCGGTCCTCATCTTCCCGGAGGGGACGCGCTCCGCCACCGGCGCGCTGCAGCCATTCAAGGACGGTGCCTTCAAGCTGGCGATGGACGCCGGCGTCCCCGTCTTCCCGGTGGCGATCCAGGGGACCTTCGACACGGTGCCCAAGTCGGGGCTCGCCCTGCGGCAGCGGATGAACGGGCTGGTGCAGGTGCTCGATCCGCTCGACCCGGCGCGCTACGACGGCGTGGCGGCGCTGCGCGACGCGGCGCGGGCCGCGATCGCCGGCGTCCTGGACGACGCGCGGGCGGTCCCCGGCGTGGCCGGCCCGCACGGGACGTGAGGTGCCACGGGGTCGGGCGCCGCAGGCCGCCCGCCCCGGCGCGGCGCGGACCGCAACGCCCGCCTACAGGTCGAACACGTCGGCGAAGATGATCTCGTCCCGCCGCGCCCGGATGCGATCGAGGACCTCCGGGCCGGGGCGCTCGTCCAGCTCGATGACGCAGCAGGCGGCGACCGCCTCCTGGAAGACGGTGTTCTCCACCTGCTGGGCGTTGATGCCCGCCTCCCGGACCGCGACCAGGACGTTCGCGAGCACCCCCACCCGGTCGACGTGGCGCACCACCAGCCTGCAGCGGGCCGGGGTGTGCTCCAGGACGTTGACGCAATTCGGCACCTCGCCCGTGCGCGCGAAGGCGGCGAGGATGCGCACCGCCTCGCGGGCGATGGCGTCCTGGGCCTGCTCCGTCGAGGCGCCGATGTGGTGCGTCCCGTAGACGCCGGGCAGCGTCGCCAGCGGGGAGTGGAACTCGCCCTTGCCCCCCTCCGGCTCGCCCTCGTGCACGTCGACCCCCACCCGGATCCGGCCCGCCGCCGCCAGCTCGAGCAGGGCCTGCTGGTCCACCACCTCGGCCCGGGCGGTGTTGACGACGAGGGCCCCGGGGCGCAGCGCCTCCAGGACTTCGCGCGAGACGAGCCCCTGCGTCCCGGGCGCCAGCGGCAGGTGGATGGAGAGGACGTCCACCCGGGCCGCCAGCGTCCGCGGCGACTCCTCGCGGATCAGGCCCAGCTCCTCCGCGCGGGCCGCGTCGAGCGAGCGTGACCAGGCGTGCACTTTCATCCCGAGCCCACGCGCCCGGGCCGCGGTCGCGCGCCCGATGGCACCCAGGCCGAGCACGCCGAAGGCCCGCCCGAAGAGCCCCTGCGCCTCGGAGAACCGCTTCTTCTCCCAGCGCCCCTCGCGGAGCGCCTGGACGTTGTCGGGGATGCGCCGATCGAGCGCCAGCGCGAGCCCGATCGCCAGCTCGGCGACGGCCACCGCGTTCTGCCCCGGGCAGTTCGCGACGTAGACTCCGCGGCGCGACGCGGCGGCGACGTCGATGGTGTTCGTCCCGGCCCCGGCCCGGATCACCAGCGAGAGCGCGGTGCCCTGCTCGAAGACCTCGGCGGCGACCCTCTTGGACCGGACGACGAGCACCGAGGCGTCGCGCGCCGCCACGGGGAGCTCCCGGGCCGGGAGATCGGGCCGGTGGTTTACCTCGAGGCCGAGCGCGGCGATGTCCGCGAGCCGTTCCGGCGGGAATGCATCCGCGATGAGGACCTTCACGGGGACCTCCGATGGTGGACGCTGCGCCGATCGTCGAGGATACGGGGGTCCGCCTGCTCCGGCAACGCGACTCCCGGCCGCGGTCCCCGCTCCGGGAGATCGGGTCGGATCGTCGCCGGGCAGGGCGCGAGACGCGGGCGTGGCGAGCGCCGCGGCCGATGACGCGAGGCGTCGGCCGGGCGGGCGGCTCGGACCTTTACGCGCTCCGGGCCGGCGGCTATCGTGACCCGCCCTCCGGTTCACGGGGCGTTCGCGCTCGAGGGCCAACCGCTGGAGGGTGGCGCCGCTCTCGCCGGCGCCGGGTGAGACCATGTCCACGAAATCGAAGTGGCTCGAGACGACCTACGCCAAGGCGCTCCGCAAGGGGCCGGAGCGCCGCCCGCAGTTCGAGACCACGAGCGCCATCCCGATCGCGCCCGTGTACGCCCCGGACGACGTGAGGCCCGGGCTCGAGGAGCGCCTCGGCCTCCCGGGCGAGTACCCCTTCACGCGCGGGGTGCAGCCCACCATGTACCGGGCGCGCTTCTGGACCATGCGCCAGTACGCCGGGTTCGGCACGGCCGAGGAGTCGAACCGCCGCTACCGCTACCTGCTCGCGTCCGGGCAGACCGGGCTCTCGGTGGCCTTCGATCTGCCCACGCAGATGGGGCGCGACTCCGACCACCCCCGCGCCCGCGGCGAGGTCGGCAAGGTCGGCGTGGCCATCGACTCCGTCCGCGACATGGCGACGCTCCTGGACGGGATCCCGCTCGGCGAGGTCTCGACCTCGATGACCATCAACGCGACGGGCGGCATCCTCCTCGCGCTGTACCAGGCCATCGGTGAGCGGCAGGGGGTCTCGCCGGCGGACCTGCAGGGGACCATCCAGAACGACATCCTGAAGGAGTACGCGGCGCGCGGGACGTACATCTACCCGCCGGCACCCTCGCTGCGCTTCATCACCGACATCTTCGCCTACACGGCCAGGGTGATGCCGAAGTGGAACCCCATCTCCATCAGCGGGTACCACATCCGGGAGGCGGGCTCGACGGCGGTGCAGGAGGTGGCCTTCACGCTGGGAGACGGGATCGCCTACGTCGACGCGGCCGTCCGGGCCGGGCTCGACGTCGACGTCTTCGCCGGCCGCCTCAGCTTCTTCTTCAACGCCCACAACAACCTCCTGGAGGAGGTGGCCAAGTTCCGGGCCGCCCGGCGGCTGTGGGCCCGGATCATGAAGGAGCGCTTCCACGCGCGCGACCCCCGCTCGATGATGCTGCGATTCCAAGAT
>JAJYHA010000017.1 GCA_021784995.1 Myxococcales bacterium | reverse complement strand
CACCCACGGCGACGACACGGGCGCGGCCTTCCGCGACATCGAGCTGGAGGAGCGGCTCCTCCAGGCCGCGTACAAGCTCGGCATCGGCGCGCAGTTCGGCGGCAAGTACTTCGCGCACGACGTCCGCGTGGTCCGGCTCCCGCGCCACGGCGCCTCCTGCCCGGTGGGCATGGGCGTCTCCTGCTCGGCCGACCGGAACATCAAGGCCCGGATCGACCGGGAGGGGATCTGGCTGGAGGAGATGGACCACGACCCGGGCCGCCTCATCCCGGCGCCCTACCGGACGGGCCGGCACGAGCACGGGGTCAAGGTGGACCTGAACCGGCCGATGAAGGAGATCCTGGCCGAGCTGAGCAGGCACCCGGTCTCCACGCCGCTCCTCCTCACCGGCACGCTGGTGGTGGCGCGCGACATCGCGCACGCCAGGTTCAAGGAGCTGATCGACGCGGGGAAGGGCGTCCCCGAGTACCTGAAGAAGCACCCCGTCTACTACGCGGGCCCGGCCAAGACGCCGCCTGGGAAGCCCTCCGGCTCCTTCGGCCCCACCACCGCCGGACGCATGGACTCCTACGTCGAGTTGCTCCAGTCGCACGGGGCGTCGATGGTGATGATCGCCAAGGGCAACCGCAGCCAGCAGGTGACCGACGCCTGCAAGAAGCACGGCGGGTTCTACCTGGGCTCGATCGGCGGCCCGGCGGCGGTGCTGGCCGAGGAGAACATCAAGAAGGTGGAGTGCATCGACTTCCCCGAGCTGGGCATGGAGGCGGTCTGGAAGATCGAGGTGGAGGGCTTCCCGGCCTTCATCCTGGTGGACGACAAGGGGAACGACTTCTTCAAGAAGCTCGGCGTCTGATCGCCGCTCTCTGGCCTCCTGGCCGCGGGTGCCGCTCGACGGCGCCCGCGGCCTTTTCATGCAGGACGGAATTCCTCATGCACCCGCGCATGAGGCCGCCCGGCCGTCAGGTCCCGTCCACCCGACGCATTCCACCGAAGTTGCCCTGTTCCCAGGTCGTTGCGCCGGGCGTAGGATCCCCGCGCTCTCTGGCGCGCCGGTTGCTGTGAGGAGCCGCTCACGGCGCCGGTGCGGGCCGGCGGGGAGTCCATGGCGAACGGGAACGACGGCATCGGGCAGGCGGCGCCTCCGGGCGCACGGACGCGGGAGCTCCTGGCCAAGCGCGAGCGGTACGTGGCGCGCGGCGTGGCCAGCACGGCGCCCATCTTCATCCAGCGCGGCGCGGGCGCGGTGGTCGAGGACATCGACGGCAACCGCTACCTCGATCTCTACGGGGGCATCGGCGTGCTCAACGCCGGCCACTGTCCCCCGCCGGTCGTCGAGGCCATCCGCGAGCAGGCGGAGCGGCTGCTCCACTCCTGCTTCATGGTGGCGATGTACGACTCCTACGTCCTGCTGGCGGAGCGGCTGGCGGCCCTCGCGCCGGGCGACGGCCCGAAGAAGGCCATGTTCGTCAACAGCGGCGCGGAGGCGGTCGAGAACGCGGTCAAGATCGCGCGGGCGCACACGCGGCGCCCGGGCGTGATCGCGTTCGAGGCCGGCTACCACGGCCGCACGCTGCTGACGATGACGCTCACCAGCAAGGTGAAGCCCTACAAGGAGGGCTTCGGCCCCTTCGCGCCGGAGGTCCACAAGGTCCCCTCCGCCTACTGCTACCGCTGCGTCTTCCGCTCCACCTATCCCGGCTGCGGGATGGCCTGCCTCGAGTACCTCGAGCGCTTCTTCGTGGCCGAGGCCGACCCGGCCAGCATCGCCGCCATGGTCATCGAGCCGGTGCAGGGGGAGGGCGGGTTCATCGTGCCGCCGCCCGAGTTCCTGCCCGGCCTGAAGGCGATCTGCGAGCGGCACGGGATCGTCTTCGTCGCCGACGAGGTGCAGACCGGCTTCGGCCGGACCGGGGCCATGTTCGCGGTCGAGCGCTACGGGGTGGTGCCGCACCTCATGACCGTCGCCAAGTCGATCGCCGCCGGCCTGCCGCTGGCCGGGGTGGTGGGTGACGCCGCCATCATGGACGCGCCAACGCCGGGGCGCCTGGGCGGGACCTTCGGCGGGAACCCGGTCGCCTGCGCGGCCGGGCTGGCCACCCTCGACGAGCTGGAGCGCGAGGACGTGTGCGCCCGCGCGCGGCGCATCGGCGAGGTCCTCACGGCCAGGATGCTGGCGCTGCAGGAGCGCCACGCGGCCATCGGCGACGTGCGCGCCCTGGGGGCCATGGTGGGCGTGGAGTTCGTGAAGGACCGCGCCACGAAGGAGCCCGACAAGGAGACGGTGACCGCGCTCGTCGCCGAGTGCCGGCGGCGCGGCCTGCTGGTCCTCGGGGCCGGCATCTACGGCAACGTGCTGCGCTTCCTGCCGCCGCTCGTCATCACGGAGGCGCAGCTCGAGCAGGCCCTCGCGATCCTGGAGCAGTCCCTGGCGTCCGTCCTGAAGCACCCCACGCAGGAGGTCCGATGAACCCGCGCCGCCTCGCCGCCCTCGCGCTCCGCGCGCTGCCGTGCCTTGCCGTCCTGCTGGCCGCCGTCCCCGCCCGCGCCGCCGGGGAGCCCATCCGGATCGGGGCCCTGGGCCCCTTCACGGGCTCCATCGCCTTCAACGCGGAGGAGATGCGGAAGGGCATGCTCCTGGCCCTGGACGAGGTGAACGGCCAGGGCGGGCTCTTCGGGCGCAAGGTGGAGCTCGTCTTCGGCGACACCGAGGCGAAGCCGAACGTGGGCGTGGCGGTGGTGAAGAAGCTCATCACCCGCGACCGCGTGCTGGTGGTCGGCGGCGGGTACGTCAGCTCCGTGAACATCGCCACCTCCGAGGTGTGCGAGCGCGAGCGGACGCCCAACGTGGTGGCCATCGCCATCAGCCCGACCATCACCAGCCGCGGCATGAAGTGGGTCTACCGCACCGCCCCCGACTCGCTGCAGGGGCTCAGCGTGACGAACGGCTTCATCAAGGACGTGAAGCGGCCGCACACGGTGGCGTTCCTGATGGAGAACAGCGACTACGGCCGCGACGGCGAGAAGATCTTCTCGGCCGGGGCGCGGGCCGCGGGGGCGCAGGAGCTGGCGCACCTCTACTACCAGCTGGGCGACACCGACTTCACGACCCAGATCACCAAGCTGAAGGAGCTGCACCCGGACGTCACCTTCAGCATCGGCTCGACCGTCGAGCAGTCGCTGATCCAGAAGCAGGCGCACGAGCAGAGCTTCGTCACCCAGTGGGTCGGCGCCGGCGGCCACTTCACCGAGGCCTTCTTCAAGATGCTGGGCCCCGTCTCGCAGGGCGCCATGGGCAGCTCGCTCGAGCCGACGCTGGCCACCAGCGACCCCATCGCGACCGACTTCGTGAAGCGGTACGAGGCGAAGTACTCCGGGGCGCGCGCCGGCATCTTCTCCAGCCAGGGCTACGACAACCTGAAGGTGATCCTCGACGCCGTGCGGCGCGCGGGCGCGCCCACCGGCGACCTGGAGAAGGATCGCGCCCGGGTGCGCGACGCGCTCGCCTCCACCGACCTGCACCTGACGCAGGGCCGGATCCAGTTCGACGAGCACGGCCAGGTCTCGACCGTCACGCCCTACGTGGTCCAGGTGCAGCTCGTGAACGGCGCGCCGCGGCTGGTCATCGTCTACCCGCCCGCGAAGGCCACGGGCACCTACCAGCAGCCCGGCGCCGGCGCCGAGCACCGGTAACCGCCCTCGATGAGCTCGGTGCTGCTGCAGCAGGTCTTCAACGGCGTCATCATCGGGAGCGTCTACTGCCTGATCGCGGTGGGCCTCACGATGATCTTCGGCGTGATGCGCCTCACCAACTTCGCGCACGGCGACTTCTCGATGCTGGGCGCCTACCTCGCCGTCTACACGACGGCCGCCCTGACCGGCTGGTTCGGCTGGGTGAGCGCGCTGGTGGTGGCGGCGGTGGGCGTCGGCGTGGCGGGCTACGCGGTGGAGCGCACGCTCTTCCGGCCACTCCTGCAGCGCCGCACGGAGCTGGACGTCATCATGCTCTCCATCGGGATGTTCATCTTCCTGGAGAACGGCGCCAAGCTGGTCTTCACCGCGACGCCGCGCATGATCGACGACCCCTTCGCCGGCCGCACCGTCCACCTGCTGCTCTTCTCCACCAGCGCCATCCGCTTCGCCACGCTCCTCTTCGCGGTGGTGAGCATCGTGGCGGTCCAGGCCTTCCTGTCGCGGACGCGGCTCGGCATCGCGGTGCGCGCCACCGCGCAGAACGGCAACGCGGCGCGCCTGATGGGAGTGGACATCGGCTGGATCCACTCCATCACCTTCGTGCTGGGGACGGCGCTGGCCGGGATCGGCGGGGTGCTCTACGGCACCATCTTCGCCGTCTTCCCCGAGATGGGCGGCCTGCCCACGCTCAAGGCGTTCGCCATCATCATCATGGGCGGCATGGGCAGCATCCGCGGCGCCATCGTGGCCGGCTTCATCCTGGGCGTCTCGGAGACGCTGGGCGGGAACTACCTGTCGATGGACTACAAGAACGCCATCGGGTTCGTGATCGTCATCCTGGTCCTGCTGCTCATCCCGCAGGGCCTCTTCGGCAGCAAGCACGAGGGCGCGCTGGTCCCGCGCGCGCAGGGGTGAGCGCCGTGCCCGGAGACGCCGCCCCGCCCGGGGGCGCTCCCGCCGCGCCGGCCACGGCAGCCCCGGCCCGCCGCGCGTGGCGCACCGCGCTCCTCGTCGCCGGCGCGGTGGCGCTGCTCGGCCTGCCCCTGGTGGTCACCGACCGCTACTTCCAGCACGTGCTGGTGCTGGCCGGGATCTGGACCCTCCTGGCGGCGAGCTTCAACCTCCTCTGCGGCTACGCCGGCCTGCTCAACCTCGGGCACGCCGCCTTCTTCGGCGTGGGCGCCTACGCGTCGGCCCTGGTGGCCATGCACACCGGCCTCTCGCCCTGGCTCACGCTGGCGGTGGGCGGGCTGGTGGCCTCGGCCTTCGGCGTGCTGCTCGGGATCCCCTCCTTCCGGCTGCGCGGGCCCTACCTCGCCATCGTGACCATCAGCTTCAGCGAGATCCTGCGCATGGTGGCCATGAACTGGGTGGACCTCACGCGCGGCGCGCTCGGGCTGTACGACATCCCGCCGCTCACCCCGATCCGGCTGGGCGGCCTCACGGTCGAGTTCGTCTCGGAGCGGAGCGCCTACTACGTGGTCCTGGCGCTGGTGGTGATCACGGTCCTGCTGCTGCGGCGCCTGCTCCACTCCGACTTCGGCATCACGCTGGAGTCGATGCGCGAGGACGAGGCGGGCGCGGAGTCGATCGGCATCCACACCACGCAGTACAAGCTGGCCGTCTTCATGATCAGCGCCTTCGTGGCCGGCTTCGCGGGCGCCTTCTACGCCCACTACGTCCGCCTGATCAGCCCGGAGATGATGAGCGCCGGCGAGACCACCAGCGTCATCACCATGGTGATGGTGGGCGGGCTGGGCACGCTGATGGGGCCGGTGCTGGGGGGCGTCCTGGTCACCTTCCTCTCCGAGGGGCTCCGCTTCCTGAAGGACGTGGCCGATCTCGACCTGCGGCTGGTGATCTACGGCCTCGCCCTGATGCTCACCATCCTCTTCATGCGCGACGGGGTGGTGGGCGTGGGGCGCGCGCTCCTGCGCCGGCGCGGCGCCCCGGGAGGCGCGCCGTGAGCCTCCTCGTCGCCTCGCACCTCACCAAGAGCTTCGGGGGCCTGTGCGCCATCGGCGACGTGAGCTTCGAGCTGCGGGAGGGGGAGATCCTGGGCCTCATCGGGCCCAACGGCGCCGGCAAGACCACCCTCGTCAACCTGCTCTCCGGCTTCATCACGCCCGACACGGGCACCATCCACCTCGCCGGCCGCGACGTCACCGGGCTCCGGCCGAGCGCCGTCAACCGGGCCGGCATCGCGCGCACCTTCCAGGTCATGCGCGTCTTCCCCAAGCTCACCGTGCTGGACAACGTCCGGTCGGCGCTGGTCGATCGCAAGACGCGCAGCGCCTGGGGCGTCGCGCTGGAGTCGCTCACCCGGCCGCGGCGGGCCCAGGCGGTGGGGGGGGAGGGCGCGGCGCGCGCCCTGGAGCTGCTGGAGCGGGTGGGGCTGCTGCGCTGGCGCGACGAGCGCGCCGAGAACCTGCCCTACGCCTTCTGCAAGCGGCTGGAGGTGGCGCGCGCGCTGGCCACCCGGCCGCGCCTCCTGCTCCTCGACGAGCCCTCGGGCGGGCTCAACCCGCGCGAGCTGGTGGACCAGATCGCGCTCATCCGGAGCATCCACGCGCAGGGCACGGCCATCCTCGTCATCGAGCACGTGATGAAGGTCATCATGGACATCTCGCACCGCATCATGGTGCTGCACTACGGCGAGAAGATCGCGGACGGGGAGCCCGCCGCCATCTACCGCGATCCGCGGGTGATCGAGGCCTACCTGGGGGGCGAGGCGCTTGCTGCAGGTTGAGAACGTCCGGGTCCTGTACGGGAAGGCGACCGCGCTCGACGGCGTCTCGCTGCGCGTGGAGCGCGGCGAGCTGGTCTCGCTGCTGGGCGCCAACGGCGCCGGGAAGTCCACGCTCCTGCGCACCATCTCCGGGATCCTGCGGCCGCGCCAGGGGCGGGTCCTCCTCGACGGCGAGGAGCTCCACCGGGTCCCGTCGCACGGGGTGGTGCGGCGCGGCGTGATCCACGTGCCCGAGGGGCGCGAGATCTTCCGCGAGCTGACCGTGCTGGAGAACCTGCGCATGGGCGCCTACCTGCGCCGCGATCCGGAGGGCGTCCGCCGCGACCTCGACTACGTGTACGAGATCTTCCCGCGCCTGGCCGAGCGCCGCGCCCAGGCGGCGGGGACCCTGAGCGGCGGCGAGGCGCAGATGCTGGCCATCGGGCGCGGGCTGCTCTCCGCGCCGCGCCTGCTCATGCTCGACGAGCCGAGCCTCGGGATCGCGCCGCTGCTGCGCGACCGCATCTTCGAGATCGTGCGGCGCATCCACCAGGAGCGGGGCGTCTCCATCCTGCTCGTGGAGCAGAACGCGAAGGCGGCGCTGGGCATGTGCGCGCGCGCCTACGTGCTGGAGAACGGGAAGGTCGCGCTGGAGGGGCGGGGCGACCGGCTGATCGACGACGCGTACGTGAAGGCGGCCTACCTCGGCTACTGAACCCAACGTGAGGCACGCGATGGAACCACTGGAACGGGCCACGCAGTTCGTCAGGGCATACGTGGAGCAGCAGCGCGAGGCGTTCCTCGGCCACGCGCGCGCCATCTGGAGCCACCCGGAGCTGGGCTGCGAGGAGGTGCGCGCGTCGCGGCTCCTGGTGGAGGTGCTGCGGGAGCACGGGTTCGCGGTGGAGACGGGGGTGGCCGGGATGCCCACCGCCTTCGTGGCCCGCTGGGGCGAGGGGCGGCCGGTGGTGGCGTTCAGCTGCGAGTACGACGCGCTCCCCGGGCTGTCGCAGGCGCGGCCCGACCTCGGCGCGGGCCCGGCGCAGGCGCCGGTGGTGGCGGCCGCGCCGGGCCACGGCTGCGGCCACAACCTGCTCGGCGTGGGCAACGTCCTGGCCGCCGTCGCGGTGCGGCGCTGGCTGGAGGCGGAGCGGCGCCCCGGCGCGGTGGTGGTCTTCGGGACCCCGGCCGAGGAGATCTGCGTCGGCAAGCCCTACATGGCGCGCGCGGGCGCGTTCCGCGGCGTGGACGCCGTCCTCGACTGGCACCCCTGGGACGCCAACAGCGCCAACGCCGACCACTGCAACGCCTACTTCAACGTGAAATACCACTTCCACGGGCGCACGGCGCACGGCAACTCGCCCTGGACCGGGCGCAGCGCGCTCGACTCGGCCGTCCTGATGGGCCACGCCATCGAGATGCTGCGCGAGCACGTGGCGCCGGGGCCGGTCGGGGCCGCCAGCACCATCAACTACACCTTCTCCGACGTCGGCCCCGAGTACCCGAGCGTCGTCTCCGACCGCGCCACGCTGTGGGTGGTGGGGCGGCTGGCCGACTCGGCGGTCCTGCGCGACGTCCTGCAGCGCGTGACGAGGTGCGCCGAGGGGGCGGCGCTGGCCACCGGCACCACCTGGGAGATGGAGTTCAAGACCGCCTCCCACGAGAAGATCCCGAACCGGACGCTCTCGGCGGTGCTGCACCGGCACCTCTCCGCGCTGGGCGCGCCCGCCTTCGACGAGCGGGAGCAGGCCTACGCGCGGGGCGTGCAGCGGCAGGTGGGCGCCGAGGAGCTGGGGCTCGCGCGGGAGATCCTGCCGCTCGCCGAAGGGAGCTCCGGCCTCACCGACAACTCGGAGTACACCTGGTTCGCCCCCTTCGCCATGCTCTGGCTCGCCGCGGCGCCGGCCGGGACGGCCTGGCACAGCTGGATCGTGACCGGCTGCGCCGGCTCCTCCATCGGCGAGAAGGCGCTGCTGCGCGCCGCCGAGGTGCTCGCCGGCGCGGGCGTCGAGCTCTTCCTCTCGCCGGCCATCCTGGAGGAGGCGAAGGCGGAGATGGCGGGGCGCCTGCGCGGGCGGCCCTACCTCCCGCTCATCCCCGACGGCGTCGAGGCGCCGATCGGCGTGAACCGCGCCACGATGGAGCGGTTCCGGCCGCTGATGGATCAGGCCGACGCGCGGTGAGCGGCATGGACGCGACCGTCCCGCTCAGGGACGAGTACCTCCTCCGGCAGCGCTGCTACGTGAACGGCGCCTGGACGGGCGCCGACGACGGCGGGGTCCTCCCGGTCACGAACCCCGCCACCGGCGAGGAGCTGGGGACCGTGCCGCGGATGGGCGCGGCCGAGGCGCGGCGGGCGGTCGAGGCCGCCGCCGCGGCCTGGCCGG
>JAJYHA010000275.1 GCA_021784995.1 Myxococcales bacterium | reverse complement strand
CCGTGGGCGCGGCCGGCGGCGACGCGGTCGCCCGGGGCCGGCGGTCGCCGGGGTAGCTCGCGCGTGGCCTGCGCGCCTCGCCGGGAGCGCCGCCCGCGCCCCGCGGCGCCCCGCCCGATCGCCGGTCGGGTGTCGGCGGCCGCGAATCGTGGTAAGCGGAGGCCGTGTCCGAGCCAACCGGCCCGACGCCCGGGACGCCCGGCGACGCCGACCTGCTCCGCGAGCGCGTGCGCACGCTGCGCGCGGAGCTGGGCCGCCGGGAGGCCGAGGCCACCTATCTCGCCGGCGCGCTGGAGGCGCAGCGCGCCGCGTTCGAGTCCGTCGGGTGGAGGCTCCTGACCCGGTGGCGCGACGCCCGAGACCGCGTCCTTCGCCGCCGCGCCGTGCCGGGCTGGCTCCGGCGAGGATTGCGCGGCGCCGGCGGCCGCGCCGCGCAGCCTGCGCGCACCTCGGGCGCGAGCCAGGACCCGCGGCGGTACGCGGAGTGGATCGAGCGGCACGCCCGTTCCCCCGAGGAACTCCGGAGGCGAGCGGAGGAGGCCGCCTGCCTCGCGTCGCGGCCCTCCTTCTCGATCGTGACGGCCGCCGCGAGCGGTGACGAGGCCGCCCTGGCCGCGACCGCGGCGTCGGTCCGGGCGCAGCTCTGGCCGCGTGCGGAGCTCGTGGTGGTGACGGCGGGAGCGGCGAGCCCGCCGGAGCTGGCCGCGGCTCCCGGTGGGCGCGTGCGGATCGAGCGCCGCCCGGCGGGCTGCGACGAGCCCGTCACGGCCGCCCTGGAGGGATCGCGCGAAGACTTCGTCCTGTTCGTGCGGCCGGGCGACACGCTGGATGCGACGGCGCTCCAGGAGGTGGCGCTCGCGCTCGAGGCGGTCCCGGACGGAGACTTCCTCTACGCGGACGAGGATCGGCTGCTGGAGGATGGGACGCGCGTCGATCCGGCCTTCAAGCCCGACTGGTCTCCGGACCTCCTGCTCGCCACGAACTACGTCGGCAGGTTCGGGGCGTTTCGCAGGGGGCTCCTGGACTCGATCGCGACCGCCGCTCCGCCGGCGGGGGGCGATCGCGGGTACGATCTCGTGCTGAGGGCCACCGAGAGGGCGCGCCGCGTCGTGCACGTCCCCCGGCTGCTGTTCCACGCCCGGGCGGAGCGGTGCGGTAGCGCGGGAGGAGCCGCGCCGGGCTCCGGATCCGGAGCGGACGAGCGGCTCGCGGGCGAGCGCGGCGCCGTCGCGGCGGCCCTCGAGCGGCGGGGGATCGCCGCGGCGGTCGAGGCGACGCCCTGGCCCGTCTGCCGCGTCCGCTACCGCCTCCGGGGTGCCCCGGCCGTCTCGGTCGTGATCCCGACCCGTGACCAGCACCTCCTGCTGCGTCGCTGCGTCGAGTCGATCCAGGGGAGATCGACCTGGCGCCACGTCGAGCTGATCGTGGTCGACAACGGCTCGAGGCGAGGGGCGACGCTCCGGTACCTGCGCGCGCTCGGGGAGCGGCACGCCGTCATCCGCGATCCGCGCCCCTTCAACTGGTCGGCGCTGAACAACGCGGCCGCCGCCAGGGCTCGCGGCGAGCACCTCGTCTTCATGAACGACGACGTGGAGGTCGTCACGCCCGACTGGTTGGAGGCCATGCTCGAGCATGCGCAGCGAGCCGAGGTGGGCGCCGTGGGGCCGAAGCTCCTCTACCCCGACGGGACCCTCCAGCACGCCGGGATCCTCCTCGGCGTGGGACAGACCGCGAACCACGCCTTCCAGGGCGTGCCCGACACGGAGCCGACGTACCGCCACCTGGCGCACGCGGTCCGCGACGTCTCGGCCGTCACCGGGGCCTGCATGATGATCCGCCGGCAGGTCTTCGCGGAGGCCGGCGGGTTCGACGAGGGCCTGCCGGTCGCCTTCAACGACGTCGACCTCTGCCTTCGCCTGCAGGAGCGTGGACTCCGGGTCGTGTACACGCCGCACGCCGTCCTGATCCACCACGAGTCCGCGACCCGGCGGAAGGGGCACGACCCCGGCCAGGAGCGGCGCCTGGAGCGGCGCTGGCGCGCCGTGCTCGGCCGGGACCCCTACTACAACGAGAACCTCGGCCGCCTCGGCGGCGATCACGAGCTGGCGCCCTGATCTCCCGGTGCGCCGGCGCTCCGCGGCCGCGCCGAACCCTCGTCGAGTTCGCCGGTGAGCCGCAGGGCCCTGGCGTCCCACATGTAGCGGTGCAGGGTGGCCCACTGCGCCTCGTGCGCGCACACGACGAGGTCGAAGTAGCTGTTGAACTCGCGCAGGAACTCGAGCGTCGCGCGCGGCGCGTCGGGCGCGAGCAGGAACACGGCGTTCGCGGTGCGTGACCAGAGGAGGAACGCCTGCGCGAAGGGGCGGGGGGCGCGGACCACCGCCAGCCCGTGCTCCGCCGACGTCCACGCCCGGAGCGCCGGATCCCATTCGAACCCGGCGCCTCCCTTCTCCTCGGCGAGGGAGAGCGCCGCGAGCCCCGCCACGGCGCCACGCGCGGCCGCCGAGGGGGACGACGCCGCGCTCTTCCCGGCGCGAACCGCCTGGTGCCTCCGCCGGACCTCGTTCGTCAGCCGGAACATTCGCACCCGCTGGCCCAGCGTGACGGACGCGGAGTGAACGCGGTGGTAGTAGAGCGGCTCCGGGATGTAGTGCAGCGAGCCGCGCTCGGCGATCTTCAGGGCGAGGTCCCAGTCCTGGACCCCCGACGTGCGCTCGTCGAAGCCACCGGCCGCCAGGATCGCGGAGCGCCGGACCACCTTGAGGTGCGACGCGACCATGGTGTCGAGGAGGTTCTCCCGATGGGAGCGCCGGTCGAGGTCCGGCCGGTTGGGATAGCCCCCGTACACCGCGCGGCGGAGCAGCCGGTTCTCCGTGTCGACCTCGTAACGGTCCGTGAAGAAGTAGTCGCACCCGGGGTGGGCGGTGATGGCGGCGGCGACCGCCTCGACGGCCCCCGCGGGGAGGAAGTCGTCGCAGTCCAGGAAGGCGACGAAGTCGCCCGACGCCATGTCGACCGCGAGGTTCTGGGCGGCGGCGATCCCTCGGTTCCGATCGAGGAAGCGAAGGCGGAGCTCGGGGATCTCCGCGGCGAGCGACTCGAGCACCGTACGCACCTCCGGATCGGTGGAGGCGTCGTCGACGCACACGATCTCGCGCGCGGAGAGCGTCTGCAGGTGGGCGGAGCGGATGCACCGCCGCAGGTGCGCCGCATGGTTGAAGACCGGGATGACGATCGAGACGCGGCCGGCGGCCGCGCGGTCGGCCGCGCCCGCAGACGAGCGCGCCGGGGGGGAGGGTTCCGGGACGGGAGGCCCTCGCGGAGGCGGCGCCGGTGGCACGGAGGCCGAGCGGCGAGTGGCGCCCTCCTCGGCCGCGCTGGCCGGGTAGAACTCCGCCGCCCAGCGCCGGCACCGCTCCATGAAGTCGGGATGGCTGCCGCCCAGCCAGGCGTCGATCTGCCGCGCGGCCTTCATGAAGTCCTGGGACATGGCGTCCCAGTCCCGGGTCATGTTCTCGCCGTGCATGCGGTAGGCGCAGAGCCGGAGCGGCAGGTACCCCAGCCGGACGCCTCGCAGCTTGAGGCTGATCCAGAAGAGCCAGTCCTCCTTGCCGCGGACGACCTCGGGCCAGGGAGAGGGGCCACGCAGGGCGCTGCGCCGGAACAGCGCGGCGTGGATGGGAATGCTGAGCCCGCGCTCCCACTGGTAGAGGAAGGAGTCCAGTGTCAGGGGATGACTCGAGATGCTGGGAGGGGGGCGCGTGAAGGACGATCTCGTCTCGTCGCAGAGGTGGTAGTCCGAGATCGACACGTCGGTCTCGGGATCGAGCGTCAGGTGGCTCAGCTGGTGCTCGATCTTGTTCCGGTACAGGAGGTCGTCCGAGTCGAGGAACTGGACGTACTCTCCGGTGCACCGCGCGAGTCCCACGTTGCGGGCCCGAGCGGGGCCGGCGTTCGCCTGGCGGACGACCTGGAGATCGGTGGCGGGGAGCGCGGGCAGGGCGTCGAGATGCTGCTGCGTGCGCGGGTCCGTGCTGCCGTCGTCCACCACCACGACCTCGAGCGGACCGCCGTACGCCTCCCGGCAGGAGGACACCGCGTCGTCGAGGAGGTGGCCCCGGTTGAAGCACGGGATCACCACGCTGACCCTGGGGCGCCGAGGCTCAGGCATAACCGCCGATGCCTCGCATGGACTGGACGAAGTGGCTCCAGGCGTGGCGCGTGCGGACGAGCTCGGCCAGCCTCGCCGCTCGTCGCGTCGCCTCCGTGGGATCGTCCCGGATCGCCTCCAGCGCCCGGACGTACCCCTTCACGTCGCGGGCGCTCCCCACCAGGTATCCCGTCTCGTCGTTCACCAGCTCCGCGACGCCGCCCACGTCGGGCGCGATCACCGGGATGCCCTGAGCGCCCGCTTCGAGGAGCACGTTGGGGAGCCCCTCCCATTTCGACGTGAAGAGGAACGCGTCGTAGGCTCCCTGCTGGAAGAGGGTCCCCAGGGACCGGTAGGGACCGCGCAGCCGGAGGCGTCCCGTCTCGGTCAGCAGCGGTCGCCGGGTGTCGACCACGGTCGAGCCGAACACCTCGAACGTGGCGCCCTCGAACCGCTCCGAGACGGCCTGGAGGACCTCCGGCAGCTTCTCCGCGTCGATGCGGCCGGCCCAGAGGACCCGCAGCGGCTCCCCCGGCGCGCGCGCGCGGGGCACGGGCGCGGCGAACCCGCCCTCCAGGGCGCGCGAGGGGTTGTAGACGACGTGGATCTTGCCGCGCCAGGCGGCGTCGAGCCGGTACTCGGAGGCCAGATCGTGCGCGAAACGCGCGTTGTCCGTGACGAGTCCGCTCAAGAAGGGGCGCGCGCGCTCGAAGAAGCTCGCCGCGTAGCCGACCAGCTTGCCTCGCTCCCCGTACTGGAACGCGAAGATGCTCCCGAAGAGGCGCGTGGTGGCGGTGAGGAGGTGTCCACGATGGATGACGAGGTTCCACCCGACCTCGGAGTTCACGACGTGCACGACCTGCGCGCCGGTGGCCAGCACCAGGCCGTGCAGGAGGTCCAGCCGCTCCTTCCAGCCGGGCGCATGGAGGTGGTCGTCGAGCCGGATCGCCTGGACGCCCGGCGGCAGCCATTCGGGCACGGACAGGTGCGGGGCGTCCGCCAGCACCAGGAGGCAGTGCTCCGCGCCCCGCTCCTGCGCCAGGAATCGCAGGTAGTTGGCGACCGTGCGATCACCGCCGCCGCTCACGAAGTGCGGCACCACGAGCAGGTGCGTCACCTTCGCGCCGGGGGCCCGCTGCTCCGCGAGCTCGCGCAGCAGGTGCTCGAGGGCGGTGGAAACGCGCGGGTTGTCGAGATCGAGGCGGTCGGCGCGGTCGTCGGCGGCCCCGCCCCGCCGCAGCAGCCGCCGCCCCAGGGCGACGAGCGGCGCCCGCGAGCGCGCCGGGAGCACGTCGGCGGCGAGCTTGCCGCTGGCCGTGAGGAACTCCGCGACCGAGCCCGATCTGCGCATCTCGCGGATCCGGAGGGTGGCGTCGCGAATCGGCTTCGTGACGCGCCAGGAGCGCGAGCCCGCCAGGCGCTCGAGGTCCTGGCGCAGGATCGCGGCCTCGTCCCGCGCCGTGCGGGCCGCCGCTTAGGCCTCGCGCGCCATCGCCTGCGCCTCCGCGAGCGCGGCCTCCACCTCGGCCGCGGCGCCCTCCCGGCGCCGCAGGGCCTCCCGCAAGCCGGCCGCCTCCGCCTCGGCGCGCGCGATGCGCGCCCGAAGCTCCGGCGCGTAGGCGGGGTCGTCGAGCACGCTCCAGTGGATCGACGGCAGCGGTGCGTTCGAGGCGACGGCCAGCCGGTACGGCGGATCGGGCAGCGCCTCCCGGCGCTCGAACCGGCCGCCGGTCGCGCGCGCGAAGAACTCGAGGTGGTCCGGGCCCGGCGTGCGGGCGAGCAGGATCGAGCCGCTCGTCGCCTTCTGGATGCCGCACTCCACGTTGGAGAAACGGGTCCCGAGCAGGGCGGAGAGCTCGGCGGTCGTCAACTCCTTCACGTGGTACGGGTTCGGAGGCGTGCCCGGCGCGGAGTAGACCTCTCGGTCGGGCGTGGACATCACGAGCAGGCCGTCCGGGCGGAGCACGCGGGCCACCTCCCGCAGGAACCCCTCCTGGTCCTCGACGTGCTCGACGGTCTCGAAGCTGACGACGACGTCCACCGAGCGATCTCCGAGCGGGATGGCGGTGCAGTCGCCGCGCCGGAACTCGAGCCGTTCCCGGCCGTACCTGCGCCGCGCGTGCTCGACCGCCTCGGCGGACCTGTCGACCCCGATCACCGAGCGGGCGCAGGCCGCGAGGAGGCTCGCGCCATACCCCTCGCCCGCGGCGACGTCGAGCACGTCCTTTTCCGCACAGAACTGGGTCGCGAAGAGGTACCGATGCAGGTGCTCGTGCGCCATCTCGCCGGACGCCGCCGCCGGGTCGAACCGCTCGCCCGTGAAGGGCAGGGTGGATGCCTCGGGATCGGGAGGCTCGCGCGGCGGAGCGGCGCCACCGTCCGGCGTGGCATTGCGCTCGACGGGTTCGTTCACCGCGGTCCTCGGGAGGTGGCGCGAGCGGGTCGCGGCGAGTCGACCCGGAGGAGCAGTCGCGACGCGCAGGCGATGGCTGCGCGTCCGTCCAGGCCCGCGGGCCGACCGAGCGCTTGTAACGCACGACGATGCCGGCCGGCAAGCGCGCTGGAACGCGTTTGACCTCGTCACGATGGGGGCGGTACAAACCGTGGCTCTCGGCATGAACGTGCTCGTCACAGGAGGGTCGGGCTTCATCGGCTCGAACCTGGTCCGGCTCCTGCTCGAGGAGCGGCCCGCCTGGCGCGTCGTCAACCTGGACAAGCTCACCTACGCCGGCAACGCCGAGAACCTGGCCGGGCTGGAGTCCCACCCGCGCTACCGGTTCGTGCGAGGCGACATCGCCAACGGCGAGCTGGTGGCGGAGCTGCTGCGCGGCGAGCGGATCGACGCCGTCATGCACCTGGCGGCCGAGAGCCACGTGGACCGCTCCATCCTCTCGCCGGCCGTCTTCATCGAGACGAACGTGCGGGGCACGCAGGTGCTCCTCGAGGCGGCGCGGGAGCTCGGCGTCTCCCGGTTCCTCCACGTGTCGACGGACGAGGTCTACGGCTCCCTGGGTCCCACCGGGCTCTTCACCGAGGAGACGCCGCTGGCGCCCTCGTCGCCCTACTCGGCCTCCAAGGCCGCCTCGGACCTCCTCGCGCTCGCCTACGCGCACACCTTCGGCGTGGACGTGGTGGTGACGCGCTGCTCGAACAACTACGGGCCCTTCCAGTTCCCGGAGAAGCTCATCCCGCTCATGATCGCGAACGCGCTCGAGGACCGCCCGCTCCCGGTCTACGGCGACGGGCTCAACGTGCGCGACTGGATCCACGTCGACGACCACGCGCGCGGCCTGGTGGCGGCGCTGGAGCGGGGGCGGGCGGGGCAGGTCTACAACTTCGGGGCCGCCAGCGAGCGGCGGAACGTCGACATCGTGCGCGAGGTGCTGCGGCTGCTTGGGAAGGACGAGTCGCTCATCCAGTACGTCCAGGACCGGCCCGGGCACGACCGGCGCTACGCCATCGACGCCTCGCGGGCGCGCGGGGAGCTGGGCTGGGCGCCGCGGCGACGCTTCGACGAGGGGCTGGAGGAGACGGTGGCCTGGTACCGCGCCCACCGAGACTGGTGGGAGCGGGTCCGCAGCGGCGCCTACCGCGACTACTACCAGCGGCAGTACGGGACGCGGGCGTGACGGTCGGTGCGGCCGGAGGGCCTCCGGGGTGAGGGTCGCGGTCACGGGCGCGAACGGCCTCCTGGGCGGCGCCGCCGTCGCCCAGCTCGCCGGGCGCCACGAGGTCCTCGCCCTCGGCCGCGGGCCGTGCCGCCTGGCGGCCGGTGGCTTCACGTGGGGTGACGCCGACCTGGGGGACGGCCGCTCGGTCGAGGCGGCACTCGACGCGTTCCGGCCGGCGGCGGTGCTCCACGCGGGCGCCATGACCGACGTAGACGGCTGCGAGCGGTCGCCGGAGGCCGCCTGGGCCGTGAACGTGGGGGGGACGGAGCAGGTGGCGCGGTCGTGCCGCCGGCTCCGCGCCCGGCTGGTGGCGGTCTCGACCGACTACGTCTTCGACGGCCAGGCCGGGCCCTACCGGGAGGAGGACGTCCCGAACCCTCGCGGCGCCTACGCGCGGACGAAGCGCTGCGGGGAGGAGGCGGCCCTGCTCCTCGCGCCCGATTGCGCGGTGGCGCGGGTGGCCGTCGTCTACTCCGGGCGCGCGGGGGCGAAGCCTACGTTCGCCACCCAGGTCGTGGAGCGGCTCTCGCGGGGCGAGCCGGTGAAGGCCTTCTCCGATCAGATCGTCTCGCCGACGCTGGCCGAGAACGGCGCCGCCATGACCCTCGAGCTGCTGCTGGAGCACGACTACCGCGGGGTGCTCCACGTCGCGGGCGGGACCGCGCTGGACCGGGTGGAGTTCGCGCGGCGCATCGCCGCGCGCTTCGGCCTCCGCGGGGCGATCGAGCCGGTCCGCACCGCGGAGGTGAAGCTCCTCGCCCCCCGTCCGCTGCGGTGCGGGCTCGACGTGGCGCGGGCGGCGTCGCTCCTGCGACACCAGCCGCTCCCGATCGAGTCGGCGCTGGAGCGCTTCCACGAGCAGTGGACGGCCCGGGCGCTCGCATGACGGCCGTCGCGCGATCCTTCGGGGAGCTGTGGCGCTTCCGCGAGCTCGTGGCGCTCCTCGTCACGCGCGACCTCAAGGTCCGGTACAAGCGCAGCGTGCTGGGGATGGGGTGGACGCTGCTCAACCCGCTCCTCCAGATGCTCGTCTACACCCTGGTGTTCAAGACCATCATGAGGGTGGGCGTGC
>JAJYHA010000238.1 GCA_021784995.1 Myxococcales bacterium | reverse complement strand
TCCTCCGCGTCTCTCCCCCGCGCCCGCCGAAGCTCGCCGACGGGGGGGGCGGCCGCGGCGTGGAAAACTGCCCCCTCTCGGTGGCGGCCACCGACGACTTCATGCGGGCCGCCGGAGAGGGCGCGCGGTGGCCGCTCCGGCACCCGCGCTCCGGCGCCGTGGTGGCGGAGGTGGACGCCCGCGCGCTGCTCGACCGCATCGCCCAGGCCGCCTGGTCCTCGGGCGAGCCCGGGCTGCTCTTCCTCGACCGCGTGGAGGCGCAGAACCCCACGCCCGACCTGGCGCGCTTCGAGGGCGTCAACCCCTGCGGCGAGCAGCCGCTGCTCCCCTTCGAGGCCTGCACACTGGGATCGGTCAACCTGGCCCTCTTCGTCCGCGACGGCGGCGTGGACTGGGACCGCCTGGCCGCCTGCGTCGCGGACGGCGTCCGCATGCTGGACGACGTGCTGGCCGTGAACGGCTGGCCGCTGCCGCAGATCGCGGAGGTCAGCGCCCGCAACCGCAAGATCGGGCTGGGCGTGATGGGGTGGGCCGACCTGCTGGTCCGCCTGGGCGTGCCGTACGACGACCCGGCGGCGCTGCGCCTGGCCGACGAGGTGATGGGCTTCCTGGCGAGGGCGGCACGGGGGGCCAGCGAGGCCCTGGCGGAGGAGCGCGGCCCCTTCCCCGGCTGGCCCACGAGCGCGCCGGCGCGGGCGGGCGCGCGGCCGCGCCGGAACGCCACCGTCACCACCATCGCCCCCACCGGGACGCTCTCCGTCATCGCGGGCTGCTCGTCGGGCATCGAGCCGCTCTTCGCGGTGGCCTACGTGCGCCACGCGCTGGGAGACGTGAACCTGGAGGAGGAGCACCCCGAGCTGGTCCGGCGACTGCGGGCCGTGGGCGCGGAGGCGGCGCTGCCGCGCATCCTGGCCAACGGGCGCGCGCGCGGCGTGCCGGGCGTCCCCGACGAGATCCAGCGCCTCTTCCCGACCGCCCACGACGTCGCGCCGGAGGTCCACGTCCGCATGCAGGCCGCCTTCCAGCGGCACGTGGACAACGGCGTCTCGAAGACGGTCAACCTGCCGCGCGAGGCCACGGTGGAGGTGGTGCGCGACGTCTACCAGCTCGCCTTCGCGCTGGGGTGCAAGGGCATCACCGTCTACCGCGACGGGACGCGCGAGGGCCAGGTGCTCACGCAGGGCGTACCGGGCGCCCCGGCGGCGTGCCCGCAGTGCGGGGGGCGCCTGGCCCGCAGCGGCGGGTGCGAGACCTGCCGCGACTGCGGCTTCGCGACCTGCGAGACCACCGAGTAGCGCGCCGCCGATCCGGGCGGTGGCCTCCGCGCTAAGATGGCGCGGTGCTGCGCGCCGTCGTCACCGATCTCGACAACACGCTCTACCCGTGGGTGGACTACATCGTGCCCAGCCTCGAGGCGATGGTCGCCTCGCTGGAGACCACCACCGGGCTGCCGCGGATCCGCATCGTCCAGTCGCTCAAGGCGGTCTACACCCAGTACGACTCCAACGAGTACCCGTTCGCGATCCAGGAGTCGGATCTCTTCCAGCCCTACGAGCGCGATCCCGACTCGTTCCTGACGCTGGTGGTGGAGCCGGCGCGCCGCGCCTTCCGCGAGGCGCGCGAGCGGTACCTGCGCCCCTACCCGGGCGTGGTGGCGACCCTCGAGGAGATCCGGCGCCGCGGCCTCGCGCTGGTGGCCCTCTCGGACGCACCCCGGAACGCGGCCGAGCTGCGGCTCAAGTGGCTGCGCCTCGACGGCCACTTCGACGCGCTCTACACGCTCCCGGGCTACCCCCTCCCGGCGCACGTGGACCCGCGCATCCGCCAGCGCGAGGCCGCCGGGCACTACCGCGCACGGACCCGGGTGGTGGAGCTCCCGCGCGAGGCGGAGAAGCCGAGCCCGGCCGGCCTGCGCAGGGTCCTCTCGGATCTCGAGCTCGCGCCGGACGAGGTCCTCTACGTGGGCGACAACGTGGCCAAGGACATGCCGGTGGCGCGGGCCTGCGGCGCACTCGGCGTGTGGGCGGAGTACGGCACGTACGTGTCGGCCGAGTACCGGGAGCGCCTGGCCGTCATCTCGGCCAAGAGCGTGACGCGCCGGCACGTCTCCGACGACGTGTCGGATCCGGAGCGGCGCACGGGCGGCCCGCGCTGGCCGCTGGCCGTCTCCGCCTTCGCCCAGGTGCTCGACGTGCTCGACGGGATGCGCTGGGTGCGCGCGCTCCCCGCCCAGCGCGCGGCGCCGGGTGGCCGCGCGCGTTCGCGCTCCCCGAGAGGGAATCGGCGCGGGAAGGGAAGCGGGCGGTGACCCCGGCGTAGGCCAGCTCATCGGCCATGAGCGGGGCCCGGGCTCTCGTCGGTGTCCCGGAGGGATGAGCCGGCGAGCGGGCCGCGGCGCCATCACCAGTAGCCCCAGCGGCGCCGCAGGATCCACTCGCCGCCCAGGGTGCAGACCAGCGCGGCGAGCACCCAGGCGCGATCCCAGATCGGCACGTCCTTGCGGCGGCCCACCTCTACCACGTCGGGATCGCGGAGGCGCACCTCCGGGAGTCCGCGATCGGCGGTGGAGAAGGCGCCGCCCGTCGCCTCGGCCACCGCCCGCAGCAGCTCCGGGCGCGGCGCGGCGTCGGCGTCCTCGGGGCCGGAGGAGCGAACGGCCACCGCCCCGGTCGCGCGCTCGGCCGGCGCGTCGGGGCAGGGCCCGGCCGCGCAGCGAGGCCGGGCCACCGCGACCACCTTGTAGGCGCCCGGCCCGGGCGGCAGCGCCTCCAGGTGCGCCGTGCCGTCGGGGCCGGTCACGCCCTCGGCGTGCGCGACCACCCGACCCTCCTCCGAGACCAAGTCGGCGGAGACGGGCGCGCCGGCGCCGGGGCCGTAGTCCGACGCCCGCACGGAGATGGAGAGGCCGACGGCCTCCCCCGGCTCCACGGCCGGCCGGTCCGGCTCGACCTGCACGGGCGTGAGCGACGGGTCGCGCACCAGCCACCGGAGAGCGTTGTTCCAGAAGCGCTGGTAGGCGCGGGCCGCACCGCCCTCCTCGGCCGCCACGAAGCCCCAGAACCACGACGAGTCGGTGGTGACGGCGAGCGTCCTCCCCGAGCCCACCTCGCGCACCGCGACCACCGGGGCCGGGGCGCCGTTCAGCAGGGCGCCCGGCGCCTCCAGCAGCACGTGTGCCCCCGAGGAGGGGGGCAGCGCGCGGGTCCGGTTCAGGTCGGGGAGCGCCGGCAGCGCGGCCCAGGAGGCCTGGTTCGCCCCGTCGCCCGCCACGAGGCTCGTGAGGGGGTGGCGGCGGCCCTCGGCGGTGAGGCGCGGCTGCAGCGGCTGCTCGGCGATCCCGAGCCCGTCGAGGGCCTCGACCGGGAGGACGTCGGCCAGGGCGGTCTGCCCGTAGTGGCCCTCGCCGAAGCTCTGCTCGCCCCCCAGCATGGCGAAGGCGCCGCCGTTCCGGACGTAGTCGCGCAGGGCGGGGAGGAAGCGCTCGATGTCGAGCGAGCGGTAGGGCTGGTAGGCGAAGTTCACGAAGAGGACGGCGTCGAAGGTGCGCAGCTGCGTGCCGAAGATCTCCGCCACGGGGAACGGGATCAGCGACAGCTCCTCCTGCGGTCCGGGCAGGTCGGCGCTGGTCCGGAGGATGAAGAAGCTGACGAGGTCGACGTTGGGGTCCTGCTTCAGCAGGCCGCGCAGGAAGCGCTCGTCCCAGCTCGGACGCCCCGCCACCAGCAGCACCCGCACGCGGTCGCGGATGACGCGCAGCACGAAGGAGCGCGCGTTGTTCTCGGCCACCGCCTCGCCCGGGAAGACGGGCGCCGCCACCGTGAAGACGAACGTCCCGGTGGTGTCGGGCGCGAAGGAGAGGGGGACGGTGTAGCGCTCCCGGCCCGGCTCCAGCCGCACGGTGGCGCGCGCCACCACCGCGCCCTCGCGCCGGAGCACGACCGGCACCTCCTCGCTCCCGAAGCCGCGCGCGGCGAGGCCGACCTCCACCGTCACCGTGTTGCGGACGAAGGCGAAGTCGTCCACCGCCACCCGCTCCACCGCCAGGTCGCGCGGCGCGCCGCTGCCCACCGCGACGGTCGTGATCGGCACGCCGAGGGAGCGCAGCTCCGCCCGCGCCTGGGTCGAGAGGCCCTCGGCCAGCGCGGTGTTGTCCGCGCCGTCGGAGATCACGACGGCCCCCGCCAGGCGCCGCCCCGCGCCGCCGCCGGCGGCCACCGCCGCGAGCGCCCCCACCAGGTCGGTGCGGGAGCCGCGGGCGGGCACCTCGTGCGCGAGCGCGGTGGGATCGGCGGGCGACACGTCACGGTCGAAGGTGTGCCACTCGAGCGACACCCGGTCGCCCAGGCGCTCCAGCTCGCCCCGGTGCGCCCGCAGGAAGGCGCTGGCCGCGGCGGCGCGCGAGGGCGCGCCCGGCTCGACCGGGAAGCCCATCGACCGCGAGGAGTCGACCAGCACCGCCAGGCGGTTCTTCACGCGGGCCGTCTGCAGCAGGCGGACGGCCGGCTCCACCAGCGCGAAGAGGGCCAGCAGCGCCGAGGCGGTGCGGAGGGCGAGCAGCGCGGCGCGGCGGCCCCGGCGCGGCTCGGCGCGGAGACCCCGCCAGGCGAGCAGGATCGCGGCGACCCCCGCCAGCAGCAGCAGGGCTAGGACCCACCGCGGCCAGGGCGAGAGCGACGCGAGCCGCCAGGCGTTGAACCCCGCCTCGCTCACGTCACGTCACCGCCGCGCTGCGCCGCCACGCGCGCCGGCACTAGCTGCGCCTCCGCAGGATGAAGGGCAGGTGCACGGCGTCGTCCTTGTAGTCGGTGCAGAGCGCGTACATGGCCACGTTCACGCCCAGCCGGAAGGCCGTCTCGCGCTGCGGCTCGCCGCCGGGCGTGCAGGCGTACTCCCAGTCGCCGAGGGGACCGCGCGCCCACGCGCCGCCGAGGTCGTTCTGCGAGTACAGCACCGCCAGGCGGCCGTCCACCACCTGCGCCTCGAGCCAGGGCTTCACGGCCACGCGGCCGCCCTGGTGGTCGATCAGGTAGAAGCTCTTGTAGAGCACGTGCTCGCGCGAGACGCGCAGGAGCGGGGAGGCGGGGAGGAGGCGCGCGAGCTCGCGGCGGGCCGCGGCGTCGAAGCCGCTGCCGTCCGACCCGTCGGCCGCGTCGACCAGCAGGAACCCGCCGTACTGGAGGTGGCGGCGCAGCGCGGAGAGCTGGGCGTCCGGGAAGGGGGGCAGGGCGCCGTCGCCGGTCAGGTAGAGGAACGGGAACCGGTGGAGCCCCGGCTGGCCGAGGCGCACCGGGGCGGCGTCCGTGCCGGTCTCGATGCTGGTCCGCTGCGCGAGCTCCCACTGCAGCCGCCGCAGGGCGCTCGGGCGCGGGTTCCAGCGGCCCCCGTGCTCGATCTGGCCGATCACGAGCCGCGAGGTGTCGGGGAGCGCGCGCGCCGCGGCGGGGGCCGCGAGCGCGCCCGCCCCCAGGCCGAGCAGCTCGAGGAACGAGCGTCGCGTCATCGTGGGTCCGTCCCCGAGCTGCAAACACCGGGCGCCGTGTGCCATTCCTCCGGGAGGGAGAGTACTACGGGGGGGCGATCCTCGCCGGCCGCGCGGGTGGTACATTCCGCCCACACGTGGCGGATCTCCTGCAGGGCATGGTCGACGCGGCGGCCTCGCTCGCCGTCCGCGGGCTCGAGCTGGCGACGGCGGCCGGGGGCAACTCTCCCACGCTGGCCGCGGTGGCGATCGTGGCCGGCCTGGCCCTGCTCGCGGCGGGGGTGAAGCTGGGACCGCTCCTGACGGCCGCCGCGGGCGGGGCGGTGGGATGGGCCGGCGGCGCGGCGCTGGCCGGCCTGCCGGTGCTGCAGGTCGTGCCGGCCGAGATCGTCGGGTGGGCGGCCGCCGGAGCGGTGGGCTTCGCCTCGCTCTTCGCGCCGGTGGTCTACCCGATCGCGCTCGGCGCGCTCTGCGGCGCGCTGCTGGGGATGCGGCTGCCCGTCGATCGGCCGGTGGCGGCGGCGGTCGGCGGCGCGCTCGTCCTGGCGGGTCTGTTCCTGGCGGCGCGCCGGCTGGTCGTGGCCCTCACCGCCGCGATCACCGGCGCCCTCCTCCTCGCGGGGGGGCTGGCCGCTTTGGCGGTGAGCGTCCCGGCGCTCGCCCCGCTCGCGCAGCGGCCGATCGCGCTGGGCGGGATCGCCGCCGTGCTCGCCGTGGCGGGGACCGCCCTCCAGCTCGGGATCCAGGGACGGACCGAGCCGGCGCGCGGCTCGCGCGGCACGGCAGGGAACCGCCGGACGTGAGGGCGCCGCGGCGCGCTCGCGCCGATCACTCCGGGGGCGTCATCAGCTCGAAGTCGGGGATCTCCGCCTGGATGCGCTCCCGCAGCCGCCGGATCAGCTTGGCCTCGATCTGCCGCGCCCGCTCGCGCGTGAGGCGGAACCGGTCGCCTACGTCCTGCAGCGTGAGCGGCTCGGTGCCCTCGGGGGGCAGCAGCCGGCGCTCGAAGATGTAGCGCTCCTTCTCGTCGGTGAGCGAGGCGCCGAAGGCGTCGAGCTTCTCGCGGAAGAGGCGCTTCAGCTCCTCGTTGCCGAGCGCGTCGTCGGGTCGCTCCTCCCCGTCGGCGAAGCGGTCGAGGCGCGTCTCGGCGCCCGGGTCGCCGCCGTCGGTGCGCAGCGGCGCGTCGAGCGAGAGGTCCTCGCTGCCCATGCGCGCCGTCATCTCCTCCACGTCGCGCTCCTCCACGCGGAGGTTGCGGGCCAGGAGGCGCGGCGTGGGCTCGATGCCGCGGGCGAGCAGCTTCTGCCGCTCCTTGGCCAGGTTGAAGAAGAGCTTGCGCTGGGCCTGCGTGGTGCCGAGCTTCACCATCCGCCAGTTGTCCATGATGAAGCGGATGATGTAGGCGCGGATCCACCAGGCGGCGTACGAGGAGAGCTTGACCCCCTTGAACGGGTCGAACTTCTTCACGGCCTGCATGAGCCCCATGTTCCCCTCCTGGATCAGGTCCAGCAGGTGGAACGCGCTGCGGCGGTACTCGTTGGCGATCTTCACCACGAGGCGAAGGTTCGCCGCGACCAGCCGGTACGCTGCGTCCACGTCCCCCGTCTCGTGGTAGCGCAGGGCGAGCGCGTGCTCGTCCTCGCGCGACAGCACGGGGTGGCGCGCCACCTCCGCCATGTAGGCGCGGAGGGGGTCGTACCGGACGAGGCCCTCGCCCCGCGCGCCGCCGCCGGTGCCGCCGGCCGCGGGGAGCGCCCTCGGGCGCGAGGGGCCGGGGCCTGGCTTTTCGGGGGGGGTCGGCATGGGGTCTCGGAGGCGAGGCGGCGCCCGGCGGGACGCAACGAGGTTTCGGCCGCCCGGTTTCGTTGATATAAGCGTCGGGCCTTGCAATCAAGGCGTGAGTTGGCGCATGGCGCGTTCGCGGGATGGCGCGGCGCCCGGTCCGGGACCGGGCGCCACGCGTTCGAGCGAGCCGCCATGCGCCGCAGCGTGACCCCGCGCGTCGACGCGCGAGGTCCGGAAAGCGAGTCGCATGGACAGCACGCATGACACGGCCGGCGCCGCGGCGCCCGCCTCCGACTACGTGGCCGAGGCCACCTTCGACGAGTTCGCCCTCTCGGACGACATCCGCAGGGGCGTCGCAGATCGCGGCTACGCCCGGCCCACCCCCGTGCAGGTCTCCGCGTTCCGCCCGATCCGGGAAGGGCGCGACCTCATCGTGCGGTCGAAGACCGGCACCGGCAAGACCGCCGCCTTCGGCATCCCCATCCTGGAGCGGATCCCCGCCGGCCGTCGGCGGCCGTCGGCGCTCGTGATGTGCCCCACGCGCGAGCTGGCGCTCCAGGTCGCGGACGAGATCGCGGCGCTGGGGAAGCACAAGGACCTCTCGGTCGTGACCGTGTACGGCGGCGCGTCGATGGGGGACCAGCTCGACCGCCTGAAGCGCGGCGCGGAGATCGTGGTGGGGACGCCCGGCCGGATCCAGGACCACATCCGCCGCGGCACCCTCGACACGAGCGGCATCATGGTGTGCTGCCTGGACGAGGCGGACGAGATGCTCAACATGGGCTTCTTCGAGGAGGTCACGCGCATCCTCGACCGCCTCCCCGACGACGTCCAGCAGCTCCTCTTCTCGGCCACGGTCCCGGAGGACATCGAGCAGCTGATCCAGAAGTACCTGTCGAGCCCGGAGACGATCCTGCTCTCGGGAGACGAGTTCCGGGTGGACAACATCCGGAACGTCTTCTTCCACACGGTGGACGACTACCCGAAGCCGCGCAACCTCCTCTACATGATCGAGATGGAGGAGCCGGAGTCGGCCATCGTCTTCTGCAACACGAGGAGCGACACGGGCCTGATCACCGCGGTCCTGAACCGGAACGGCTACGACGCGGAGCTCCTCAACGGCGATCTGCCGCAGAAGGAGCGGGAGCGCGTGATGGCGAAGGTGAAGCGCGGGGAGCTGCGCTTCATGGTGGCCACCGACATCGCCGCCCGCGGCATCGACATCTCCGACCTCACGCACGTGGTCAACTACTCGCTGCCGGAGGACCCGGCGGTCTACCTGCACCGGGTCGGCCGCACCGGGCGCATCGGCAAGAAGGGCACCGCCCTGTCGCTCGTCTCCGGCGCCGAGATGATGACGCTGAAGGCGCTGCAGACCCGCTACGCGATCCCCTTCGAGGAGAAGCGGTTGCCGACGCCCGACGAGGCGCGGAAGGCCTGGACGGAGCGCCACATCGCGGAGCTGAAGGACGCCATGAGCTCGACCGTCTTCGAGGCGTTCATCCCGCTCTCGCAGCGGCTGCGGGCGCGCCCGGACGGCGACTGGCTGGTGGCCTTCGCGCTCAAGTACTTCTTCACGCACCACCACATGGAGCGCGTGCAGCAGCTCCAGAAGGCGGAGCACAAGCGCGAGGAGCACGAGCGGCGCGAGCTGATGGGGCGGGGCGAACGGGGA
>JAJYHA010000096.1 GCA_021784995.1 Myxococcales bacterium | reverse complement strand
CGAGAAGGAGATCTCGAACGGCGTCTTCTCGTCGACCCAGTGGACGCCCTCGGTGAACTGGTCGGGCGCCAAGGACTTCGCCGAGCGGTACCAGAAGGCGTACGGGAAGGAGGCGACCTACCACGCCGCCACCGCCTACGCCGCGATGATGGTCCTGGGCGAGGTGGCCGCACGGGCCGGCGGCGACCGGGAGAAGATCCGCCAGGCGCTCGCGGGCGGGAAGTGGGACGGCATCGACGGGCCGATCCAGTTCGCCGACTTCGAGGGCTACACCCACCAGAACCGCCACCAGATGCTGGTCGAGCAGGTGCAGGGCGGGAAGTACTTCACCGTCTGGCCGAAGGAGCTGGCCAACGGGAAGCCCATCTTCCCCTTCCCCGGCTGGAAGTGAGACGGCGCTCGCGGTCGGCCGGGCCCGCGCGGTCCGGCTGGCCGCGGCGAGGGATCGGCGCTCGACCCCGGCGCCCTGCCGGGGCGGAGCGCTAGAAGTGCACGGCCTGCGCCCGCGCGGCGCGGGCGCGGAAGACCTCCTGCCACCCGTCGCCGGAGATGGCCCGCGCCAGCTCCACCGCGATGTGACGGGGCTCGGCGCCGAGCGCGGGCGCGTTCCGGCCGAGCCCCTGCATGCAGGACGGGCAGTTCGTGAGCAGGACGGCGCCGCGGGGGCGCTTCGCGAGCGCCTCGCGCAGGGCGGCCGACTTCCGGTGCAGCATCGCGTCGGTGATGTCCGGCCGCGAGAGCGAGAGCGTGCCCGCCTCCGAGCAGCAGTGCGGCACCGCCTCCGCGGCGATCCCGGCCACCCGCGCCAGCACGGGGAGCGCCTGGCCGTCCAGCGAGTCGTGGCAGGGGGCGTGGTACAGGTACGATGCGTCCCCGCCGGCCTGGACGGTGAGCCCGCGGTCGGCGGCGAAGCGCGCCACGTCGCGCACGGGGCAGCCGAAGATCTTCCCGGCGTCCATGGCGCCGAGGGCCTCCCGGCAGGTGCCGCAGGTGACGACCACCGCGTCGAACGAGAGGTGGCTGAACATCTCGCGGATCTGGCTGAAGATGATGGTGTCGCGCAGCGCCAGGCGGTCCCGCTGCTCCGTCCGCGCGTTGGCGTAGGCCGGGAACCCGCAGCAGAGGAAGGGCGGCGGCAGCACCACGCGCGTCCCCGCCTCGAGCAGGACGTGGATGGCGGCCATGCCCACGGAGGAGAAGAGGCGCTCCGACCCGCACCCGGGGAAGTAGAAGGCGGTGGCCGCCGCCTCGCCGTCCGGCTCGAAGAGAAGCGCCTGGCCCGGGCCGCAGCGGGGCAAGACGTCGCGCAGCGTCTGCGGGTCGACGCGGGCCACCGGAGAGCGCAGCAGCTGGAGCGGGGAGGCGGACGCGCGCGCCGCGCCCTCCTGCGTGGGCCCGATCGCCCGCGCCAGGGCGCGCTGCAGCCCACCACCCAGGCGCACCACGCCGGCGCGGAAGGCCGCGTTGAACGCCGGGGAGGTGCTCTCCAGGTAGCGCAGGGTGGCGCGCGTCGGCGCGGCGTGGTGCTTGTACCCGTGCGCCATCAGGATCTCGCGCTCGAGCACCGAGACCTTCCCGCTGTCGATGTCGACCGGGCACGGCTTCTCGCACTTGTGGCAGATGGTGCAGTGGTCCGCCACCTCCTCCAGGTGGCGCAGGAGCTCGAACGACGAGCTCCGCTCGCGCTGGGCCTCGTAGAGCAGCGCCTCGACGAGCGAGCCGATGGCGAGGTTCTTGTTGCGCGGGTGGAAGAACATGCCGCGCCCGGGGTGGTAGACGCAGCAGTCGTTCTTGCACTTCCCGCAGCGGACGCAGGTCGCGATGCGGGTGGCGAGCTCCTCCAGCTTCCCGTGCTGCAGGATGCGCGCCTCGAGCTCGAGCAGGTTGAAGGAGGGGGTGAAGATGCGCTCCAGCGCCTCCCGGTCCTCCAGCTTGCCGGGGTTCATGGTGCCGTTCGGATCGACCTCGCGCCGGTAGGCCTGCAGCTCCTGGACGATCTCGGGCTCCAGGTACTTCAGCTTGGTGACGCCGATGCCGTGCTCCCCGGAGCACACCCCGCCCAGGCGCGCCACCTCGGCCATGACGCGATCGACCGCGCTCTCGGCGCGGCGCATCATGGCCCGATCGTTGGACAGCACCGGGATGTTCACGTGCACGTTCCCGTCGCCCGCGTGCATGTGGGTGGCGAGGACGATTCGCCGGCGCCGCTCCTCCGCGAAGAGGGCGTCGATGCCCGTCGCGAGCGTGGTGTAGCCGCGCACCAGGTCGAGCAGGTCCCGGCGGAGCCCCTCGGCGATGGCGAGCGTCCGCAGGTCGCGCTCGCCGGCCGCGTCGACGGCCTGCAGGCCCGCGTCGCAGCGCAGCCGCGCGCGCGCGATCTTCTCCGGGAGGAAGTCCCCCTCCTCCTCGCGCGCCTGATCGAGGAACTCGCGCACCCGCCAGGCGAAGGTCCGCTGGGCGGCCCGCTCCTCCTCCACGTTCATGGCGTCGCAGAAGCGCGCGAACCCGGCCAGCGCGTCGAGCGGGAGGACGATGTCCTCGTTGAGCTTGAAGGCGTTGGTGCGGGCGGCGATGGCGCCCAGCTTCTTCCGGTCGGCCCAGAACCGCCGGGCCTCCGCCTTGTCGCGCGCCTCGAAGAGGAACGTGTTGCCGTGGTGCGCCAGGATCTCCCGGATCCGGAACACGCCGCGCGCGGTCTGGCGCTCGTCGTGGCCGACCACGTCGATGAGCAGCACCGCGCGCGGCGCCTCGGCGCGTGGCGCCTTGACCTTGTAACCGATGGCCCGCACGTACTCGTCGTCGAAGTGCTCCAGCGCCTGCAGCACCTCCTCCGGGCCGTTGGGGAAGGCGCGCGCCAGCTCCAGGATGACGCGGCTCGCCTCGTCCATGTCGGGCCCGAAGAACTCCAGGCACACCGTCCGGCCGTGGGGGTACTCCCGGTAGAGCACGAACTCCGCCGAGGTGATCACGCCGTCGGTGCCCTCCTTCTGGACGCCGGGCAGCCCCTTGAGCGCCTTGTTCGTGATGTCCTTCCAGAGCCCGTTGCGGCGGAGGTCGCGCCCGGTCAGCGCGATGCGCCGCACCACCTGCCCGAGCGCGTCCGCGACCTCCCAGGTGACGGGATCGTCGGGGAGGATCTTCCGGAGCTGGTGATCGGCCCGGCGCACCGTGAGCCGGACGCCGCCGGGCATGGCGATGGCGTAGGAGAGCAGGTTGTCGATGCAGGTGCCCCACAGCACGGCGGTCTTGCCGCCCGCGTTCTCGGCGATGTTGCCGCCGATGGTGCAGGCCCAGGCGCTGGTGGGGTCGGTCGCGAAGACGAGGCCACGCTCGGCCGCGTGGTCCATGGCGTGCTCGGTGACGACGCCCGCCTCCAGCTGCATGACGTGGGCCCGCTGCACCTCCCCGGACGCGAGCGTGAACTCGCGCTCCTCGACCGCCCGGATCCGGTTCAGGCGCTCGGTGTTGACGACGATGCAGCCGGCGCGGAGCGGCACCGCGCCGCCCGTCAGCCCGGTGCCCGCGCCGCGCGGGATGGCCTTGAGGCCGAGGCGCTCGATGGCCGAGAGGAGCGGGGCCACCTGGAGCTCGTCGGTCGGCGTCACCACGCCGAGCGGGAGGTGCAGCCGCCAGTCGGTGGCGTCGGTGGCGTGCGACACCAGGGTGAAGGGATCGAAGAGGACGTTCTCCCGGCCGACGATGGGCGCCAGCGCGGCGGTGATCCGCGCCCGCTCGGCGGGTGCGCCCGCCACCTCGCGCCGGAGCTCCTCGACCAGCCCTCGCGTGGTGGCCACCACCTCGGCCACCAGCGGGTCGCCGTCCGCGTGCGCCTCGACCACCCCCAGATCCGTCTCCAGGTTGCGGAAGAGGCGCCGCCGCCGGGGCGACCCCTCCACCAGCTCCTGGTACAGGTAGGGGTTGCGCCGGTACACCAGCACCTCCCCGAACACCCGCATGAGCAGCCGCGCCGACCGGCCCGTGACGCGGCGCTCCCGGAGCTGCTCCAGCTTCTGCCAGGCGTCGCGGCCGAGCAGGTGGAGGACGGCCTGGCGGTCGTCGGCCGAGGTGTAGTTGAAGGGGATCTCGCGGTGCGTGGTCGGTTCCGTCATGCGGCCCCACCCTCGATGGGGTTGTCTGCCGGAGGGGTGAGTGACCGGGCTTTTAGCAGATCTCGTGCCGGGTTGACCCCATCGCCACTCTGCCGCGCGTGGGTCGCAAGCGTGGCCAGCCTCGCTCCGGGGGCCTGCGGTGCGGGCCGATCGACATTATCGAGCAAACATGTCCGAAATTCTCGCACCCGAGGCCGATCCGGCCGTACGGACCGGGCGCGATCCGGTCGTCAACGACATGGCGATCCAGATCGCGACGGTGAACGGATCGGGGTCCCAGAGCGCAAATACCGTCCTGCTGCGCACGATTTTCCAGATGGGAGTACCCGTATCGGGGAAGAACCTCTTCCCGTCCAACATCGCGGGGCTGCCGACCTGGTACTCCGTTCGGGCCAGCAAGGACGGTTACGTCGCCCGGAAGAGGGAGATCGACCTCCTGGTGGCCATGAACCCCGAGACGGCGCGCGAGGACGTGGCGGGCCTGAGCTCCGGGGCCGTCGTGGTCCACGACGAGCCGCTCGCGCTCGCGCAGCTGCGCAGCGACCTCACCTTCTATCCGGTGCCCTTCGACCGGCTGGTGTCGGCGATCACGGGCGACGCCAAGCTGAAGAGGCTGCTGCGCAACATGGCCTACGTGGGCGTGCTGGCCCGGCTGCTCTCGCTCGACATGGACGAGGTGGAGCTGGCCGTCCGCAAGCAGTTCGGCCGGAAGGCGAAGGCGCTCGAGCTGAACCTGGCCGCAGCCCGCGCCGGCTTCGAGCACGCCGCCTCGCTCCCGAAGCGCGACCCCTACTCGATCCGCCGCATGGACGCCACGCGCGGCCGGATCCTCGTGGACGGGAACGCCGCCTGCGCCCTGGGCGCGCTCTTCGCCGGCGTGACGGTCGTGGCCTGGTATCCCATCACGCCCTCCTCCTCGCTGGTGGAGACGCTCGTGGGTCACCTGCGGCGCTACCGGACCGGCGCCGACGGGAAGGCGACCTACGCCGTCGTCCAGGCCGAGGACGAGCTCGCCGCCATCGGCATGGTCATCGGCGCGGGATGGGCCGGCGCGCGCGCCATGACGGCCACGGCCGGCCCCGGCGTCTCCCTCATGTCCGAGTTCGCGGGGCTGGGCTACTTCGCCGAGGTGCCGGCGGTGATCTTCGACGTCCAGCGGGTGGGTCCCTCCACCGGGCTGCCGACGCGCACCTCGCAGGGCGACGTCCTCTCCACCGCCTTCCTCTCCCACGGCGACACGCAGCACGTCCTGCTCTTCCCGGCCACGGCGGCAGAGTGCTTCACGCTGGCCGTCGACGCCTTCGAGCTGGCCGAGGCCCTCCAGACGCCCGTCTTCGTGATGACCGACCTCGATCTGGGCATGAACCAGTGGATGTCGGAGCCGTTCCCCTACCCGGAGCGGCCCATCGGGCGCGGGAAGGTGCTCTCGCGCGAGGACCTGGAGCGCCTGGGCGGGTTCGCGCGCTACCGCGACGTGGACGGTGACGGCGTGACGTACCGCACCCTGCCCGGCACCGATCACCCCGCCGCCGCCTACTTCACGCGCGGGACGGGGCACGACGAGCAGGCGCGCTACAGCGAGCGGCCGGACGACTGGGAGCGGAACCTGGAGCGGCTGGCGCGGAAGCTCGAGACCGCGCGCTCGGCCGTGCCGGCGCCCGTGGTGGAGGAGCGGGGGGCGCGCATCGGGATCGTGGCCTACGGGAGCTCGCACCACGCGGTGGTCGAGGCCCGCGACCAGCTCCGCGCCGAGCACGGGCTGGAGACCGACTACCTGCGCGTGCGCGCATTCCCGTTCAGCCGCGAGGTGCACGCGTTCGTGGAGCGGCACGAGCGCGTCCACGTGATCGAGCAGAACCGGGACGCACAGCTCGCCACGCTGCTCCGCGGCGACCTCGCCCCGGAGCTGACCCCCCGCATCCGCTCGGTGGCGCGCATCACGGGGCTCCCGCTCGACGCGCGCACCGTCACCGACGCCATCGCCACCCTGGAGGCGCGCTGACCATGGCCGAAGCCCCCGCCCCGCCCCAGCCGCGGACGAACCGGCTCGGCCTCGCCCTGGCCGATTACCGCGGCGCGAAGAGCACGCTCTGCGCCGGCTGTGGCCACAACGCCATCAGCGAGCGCATCGTGGAGGCCATGTACGAGATGGGCGTCCCGCCCGAGCGGGTGGCCAAGTGCTCGGGGATCGGCTGCAGCTCGAAGAGCCCCGCCTACTTCCTGTCGCGCTCGCACGCCTTCAACGCCCTGCACGGGCGCATGCCGTCCGTCGCCACCGGCGCGCTGCTGGCAAACCGCCACCTGCTGGGCGTGGGGGTCTCGGGGGACGGCGACACGGCGTCGATCGGCATCGGGCAGTTCGTCCACCTGATGCGGCGGAACCTGCCGATGATCTACGTCGTCGAGGACAACGGCGTGTACGGGCTGACCAAGGGCCAGTTCAGCGCCACCGCCGACGTGGGCTCGACGGCGAAGGGGGGCGCGGTGAACGACCTGCCGCCCGTCGACACCTGCGCGCTCGCCATCCAGCTCGGGGCGACCTTCGTCGGCCGGGGCTTCTCCGGGGACCGGCGCCAGCTCTCCGCGATGCTCAGGGCCGCCATCGCGCACCGGGGGACCGTCCTGCTCGACGTCCTCTCGCCCTGCGTGACCTTCAACGACCACGACGGCTCGACCAAGTCCTTCGCCTACCTGAAGGAGCACGCCGAGGCGCTGGAGGAGCTCTCGTTCGTCCCGGCTCACGAGGAGATCTCGGTCGAGTACGCGCCGGGGACGAGCGTGGACGTGACCCTCCACGACGGCTCCCGGCTCCGGCTCTCCAAGCTGGAGGCGGGCTACGATCCGCGGGACCCCGTCGCGGCGGTGCGGCGCCTCATGGAGGCGCAGGCACGGCGCGAGGTCCTCACCGGCGTCCTGTACGTCGACCCGGATCGTCCCACCTTCCTGGACGCGCTCGGGCTCGCGGACGAACCGCTCGCGACGCTGCCGGAGCAGCGGGTGCGGCCGCCGCGCGCCGTGCTCGACGAGGTCATGGCGTCCCTGCGTTGAGCGGCGCGGGCCGGCGCGCGCACCCGGCGGCGGTCCGCCGCGGCGCCAGCCCGCGCCAGCCCGGATCGTCCACGGGCGCCGCGCTCGGTCGGTCCCGAGCAGGGGCGGCGGTGTGGTCCTCCCGGCGGTGCTCGCCGGGACCGTGCCGGGGGGCTCCTAGCGCGCGTAGGCCTCGAGCGCCGCCGTCACCGCGCCGCCGGCCTGCACCTTGCGGCCTGCCCGGGCGAGCGCCTGCTCGAGCGCGGCGAGCACGGCCAGCACGTTCTCCTGGCGGGAGGACTCGCCCATGAGCCCGATGCGCCACACCTTGCCGACGAGCGGGCCCAGGCCGCCGCCGATCTCGATGCTGGCCTGCTCGAGCACCGCCTTGCGGACGGGCGCCTCCTCCACGCCCTGGGGCGTCTGCACGCAGTTGAGGCTCGGGAGCCGGTGCCCCTCGGCGGCGTTCGGGGTGCAGCCGAGCCGGGCCAGGCCGGCCATCAGGGCCGCCGAGTGGCGGCGGTGACGGGCGAAGCGGGCCTCGAGCCCCTCCTCCAGCACGATCCGGAGCGCCTCGCGGATGGCGTACACCATGCTGATCGGCGCGGTGTGGTGGTAGGCACGCTTCCCCTCGGCCCAGTAGTCCGCGATCATCGAGAGGTCCAGGTACCAGCTCTGGACCCTGTGCTTGCGCGCCTTCACCGCCTCGAGCGCGCGCTGCGAGAGGGTGAGCGGGGCCAGCCCGGGCGGGCAGGAGAGGCACTTCTGGGTCCCCGAGTAGCACACGTCGATCCCGTGCCGGTCCACCTCCACCGGCACGCCCCCCAGCGACGTGACGGTGTCGACGACGAGCAGCGCGCCGTGGTCGTGGCAGAGCTTGCCGAGCCCCTCCAGCGGCTGCTGCGCGCCGGTCGAGGTCTCGGCCTGGACCACGGCCACCGCCTTGACCTTGCCCTCCTTCTTCAGGGCCTCCTCGATGCGCTCGAGGGGGAAGACCTGGCCCCACGGGACCTCGAGCTTCACCAGCTTGCCGCCGGCGCGCAGCACGATGTCGGTCATGCGCGTGCCGAAGACGCCGTTCACGCCGACGATGACGGTGTCGCCCGGCTCGATGACGTTGACGAGCGCGGCCTCCATCCCGGCGGAGCCGGTCCCGGAGATCGCGATCGTGAAGGGGTTCTGCGTCTGGAAGACCGCGCGCAGCATGCCCTGGACCTCGTTCATGATGACGAGGAACTCGGGATCGAGGTGACCGAGCAGCGGCGTGGACATCGCGCGCAGCACGCGCGGGTGGACCATGCTCGGGCCGGGGCCGAGGAGGAGGCGCAGGGAAGGGTTCAGCTCGGAGACCGCGGTCGGGGCCAAGGGTTACCTCCGGGTGAGAGGGCGATGGAGAACGCGCCGGGGGCGCGGGCGCACATCATACTAGCGGCGGGGGCCTGCGGGAGCCTTGATCCAAAGCGGTTCACCGCATGGCGGGGCCGCTCCGGGCCACGGCGACCATCCCCTCGAACAGGGCGCGCGGATCGCCGACCCTCCAGGCTCGCAGCAGCCGTCGCGGGGGGATCTCGGGCGCCATGCGATCCCACCGCGCCAGCGCGACCAGGCCGCCCCGGAGCGGCGGCGGCAGGCCCTCCAGCGCGGCCGCGGCGAGGATCACCACCCCGCCATGGTCGAGGACCGCGGGGAGCATCGCGCGGTCCACGCGGTGGACGGCGCGCCCGGTCGCCAGCGTGAAGAGGCCGGGGACCGCCTCGTAGACGTAGAGGTCGCGGCCCGCGAGGCGCGCGAGCTGGGCCGGCGGGATGACGGGCGGGTTGACGGTGGGGATGACCAGCCCCAGCACGAGGGCCAGCCCGATCGCGGCGGCCGCCGCCGCGCCGGTGACGCGGGCCCGCAGCGCGAGCGCTGCC
>JAJYHA010000461.1 GCA_021784995.1 Myxococcales bacterium | reverse complement strand
CCCTCGACGTAGGCGAAGCTGAGGTTCAGGTTCCCGGGCAGCCGGTGCGCGAGGCTGCCGTTCACGGTGACGCGCTCGACGCGCTCCAGGATCCCGGTGCGGAGGCGCTCGCGGAGCGCGAGCACGCGCGCCGCCTCGTCCGCACCCTCGACCCTGGCGAGGGCGCAGGCCTTCCCGAGGCCCACGATGCCGGGCACGTTCAGGGTGCCGGAGCGGTAGCCGCGCTCGTGGCCGCCGCCGTCCATCTCGGCGATCAGGCGCACCCGGGGCTTGCGCCGGACGTAGAGCGCGCCCACGCCCTTCGGCCCGTACATCTTGTGCGCCGAGACCGACGCGAGATCGACGTTCAGGGCCTCGACGTCGAAGGGGATCTTCCCCGCCGACTGCACCGCGTCGCAGTGGAAGGCGACGCCCCGCTCGCGCGTGATCCTGCCGATCTCCTCCACCGGGTGCAGCGCGCCCGTCTCGTTGTTGGCGTGCATGATCGACACGAGGACGGTGTCGGGGCGGATGGCGTCCCGCACCGCCTCCGGGTCGACCCTGCCGTCGGCCGCCACCGGCAGGAAGGTCACCTCGAACCCTTCGCGCTCGAGGCGGTGCATGGGGTCGAGCACGGCCTTGTGCTCGGTCCGGCAGGTCACCAGGTGCCGACCCCTGTCTCGGTAGAAGTGGGCAGCCCCCTTGATGGCGAGGTTGTTCGACTCGGTGGCGCCGCTCGTGAAGACGATCTCGCGCGGCGTGGCGCCCAGCAGGGTCGCGACCTCCGCGCGGGCTCCCTCCACCGCCTCCTCCGCGCGCCAGCCGAAGGCGTGGCTCCTGGAGGCCGCGTTCCCGAATTCCTCGCGGAAATACGGCAACATCGCGTCGAGCACACGCGGGTCGACGGGCGTGGTGGCGTGGCAATCCATGTAGATGGGAATCTTCAACCCGGCCTCGGAGGTCTCACCGCGGAGCGCTATCCTGATTATCTAGCACGGTGATGAGGTCGATGCGGAACACGAACCGGATCCTGCTTGCGCTGGCCACCTTCGCGGTCGTGGTGGCCCTCCCCCACCTCGCGACCACCGGCGCGGGCGGGGTGGTGACCGATCTGGGGCTGGGCCGGCAGCTCGCCACGGGCTCGCTCGCCGCCTTCGCGGTGGCGTTCGCGGGCGGGGTGCTCACCAGCCTGACGCCCTGCGTCTACCCCCTCATCCCCATCACGGTCTCCATCTTCGGCGCGCGGAGCTCGGGCTCGCGCAGGCAGGCGGCGGCGCTCTCGGCCCTCTACGTGCTGGGGCTCGCGGCCATGTACTCCGCGCTCGGGGCGACCGCTGCGCTCACCGGCAAGGCGTTCGGCACCGTGATGCAGAACCCCTGGGTGATCGGCGCCGTCGCGCTGGTGTTCGTCGCGATGGCGGCCTCCATGTTCGGCGCCTTCGAGCTGCAGCTCCCCTCGTCGCTGCAGGCGAGGCTCTCCACGGTCGGCGGCGCCGGGCACGCGGGTGCCTTCGCCATGGGGCTGGTGGCGGGGCTCATCGCGGCGCCCTGCACCGGGCCGGTGCTCACCGCCGCGCTGGCGTTCGTCGCGACCCGCGGCTCGGTGGGGTACGGCGTGGCGATCATGTTCGCCTACGCCCTCGGGATCGGCCTCCTCTTCTTCCTCATCGGCGCCTTCTCACTCTCGCTCCCGAAGAGCGGCGCCTGGATGGACACGGTGAAGGGCATCTTCGGCGTGGCGCTGCTCGCCATGGCCCTGGTCTACCTCCAGGGCCTGCTGCCCGGCGCCCGGGGGCTCTTCGCGACCACGCGGGCCGCCGTCGTGGGCGCGGCGCTGGCGGCGGCGCTCGGCATCCTGCTCGGCGCCCTGCACGGCGCCTTCGACGGCACCCTGCTCCACCGGGTGAGCAAGGGAGCCGGCGTGATCCTGGTGGTGCTCGGCGCCGTCTACGCGCTCGGCTCCGGGAACGCGCGCAGCGCGGCCACGGCCGGCGAGCTGCCGTGGCTCCGCGACGAGGCGGAGGCCCTCCGCGTCGCCCGCGCCACGCGCAGGCCCCTCGTAATCGACTTCTGGGCCGACTGGTGCACTGCCTGCAGGGAGCTGGACCACACCGCCTGGAGCGATCCGCGGGTGCGCGTGGAGGCGCAGCGCTTCGTGCTGCTCAAGATGGACGGCTCCGAGTCGAGCCCCGCGGTGAAGAGCGGCCTCTTCGACCGGGCGATGGAGAAGTACGGCATCCTCGGCATGCCGACGGTGCTCTTCATCGACCCGGAGGGGCGCGAGCTGCCGGCGGACGCCCGCGTGACGGCGGCCATCGGCGCGGGCGAGATGCTCCAGCGCCTGCGCGCGGTGGACGGGACGTGCGCGAAGCCGGTCGTGGCCTGCCTCGCGCGCTGGTGAGGCGCCCGGGCGCGCGCGCCTCCTCTCCTTGACAGGCCCCGGCCACCCTTCTAAAACGAGGCGCCCTGCCCAGGTGGCGGAATTGGTAGACGCACCAGATTCAGGGTCTGGCGGTCGCAAGGCCGTGGAGGTTCGAGTCCTCTCCTGGGCACCACGATTCGGCAGCGGACACGACGGCGGTCCCGGCGGCACCCGGGGCCGCCGTTCCCGTCCGCGCGGGCGCTCCGGGAGGTCCTCCTCCCACCCCTCCGCGGTTGACTTTCCGGGCATATTGCATATTCATGCATCATCATGCATGCCCTATCCACCACGATCGTCGGCGCCTCCGGCTACTCGGGCCTCGAGCTCACGCGCCTCGTGGCCCGGCACCCGCGGCTGCGCCCGGTGGCGCTGCTGTCGGACCGCTGGTCCGGCGAGCGGGCCGGGAGCCGGCTGCCGCTGAGCGGCCCGGTGGCCGACCTCCGGTACGGCGCGCTGGCGGAGGCGCCCGGCGTGGACGCCGAGGTGGCCTTCCTGGCCACGCCGGCCGAGGTGTCCCTGGAGCTCGCGCCGAAGCTGGTCGCGCGCGGCCTCCGCGTGATCGACCTCTCGGGCGCGTTCCGGCTGGAGGACCTCGCCGCCTACCCGCGCTGGTACGGCTTCGAGCACACGTCGCCGGCGCTGGTGCGCGAGGCGCGCTACGGCCTCCCCGAGCTCGCCCGGGCCGCGCTCGCCGGCGCCCGGCTCGTGACGAACCCGGGGTGCTACGCCACGGCCACCGCCGTGGCGCTCGCCCCCCTGGTCCGCTCCGGCCTCGTCGAGGCCGACGGGATCGCCGTGGCGGCCATGAGCGGCGTCTCGGGCGCCGGCCGCAAGGCCTCGGAGGACTACAGCTTCTGCGAGATCGACGAGGACCTGCGCGCCTACCGGCTGGGACGGCACCAGCACGTCCCCGAGATCGAGCAGACGGTCGCGCGCTTCGCGGGGCGCTGCGGGCCCGTCTCCTTCACCCCGCACCTGGTGCCCATCCGGCGCGGCATCCTCGCCACCTGCACGCTCCGCCTCGCCGCGGGCGCGGCGCCCGACGCCCTGGGGCCCGCGCTGGAGCAGGCCTACGGCGGCGAGCGGTTCGTGCGCGTGCTCCCGGCCGACCGGGTCGCGGTGAAGGACGTGGTGCGCACGAACCTCGTCCACGTCGGCGTGGCGGTCGATCGCCGCGCGGGGTGCGCGGTGGCGGTGGCCGCCCTCGACAACCTGGTGAAGGGGGCGGCCGGCCAGGCCGTCCAGGCGCTCAACGCGGCCGCCGGCTGGGACGAGGCGACCGGTCTCGATCTGATCGGGGGCTAGACGTGAAGATCCCGAAGGGCTTCCGGTACGGCGGCGTCGCCAGCGGCCTCAAGCCGCAGCGCCGGGACCTGGCGCTGGTGGTCTCCGACGTCCCGGCGGCCGCGGCCGGGGTCTTCACCCGGAACCGCGCCTGCGCCGCGCCCGTCATCGACGCGCGACCGCGGGTGCCGGCCGAGGGCATGCGCGCGGTCCTCGTCAACTCCGGCAATGCCAACGCGCTCACCGGGCCCGGCGGCGTCGAGGACGTCCAGGAGCTGCGCGGCGCGGTCGCGCAGGCGCTCGGGATCCAGAAGCGCGCCGTCCTCACCGCCTCCACGGGCGTCATCGGCCAGCGGCTGCCGGCCCACAAGGTCGCGGCCGCGCTGCCGGCGCTGGCCCAGGGCCTGGGAGATCACGCCGACCTGGCGGCCGAGGCCATCATGACGACCGACACGCGGCCCAAGATGGCCGCGCGCGAGGTGGTGCTGGGCGGCAAGGCCGCCACCCTGACCGCCATCTGCAAGGGGTCGGGGATGATCGCGCCGCAGCTCGCCACGGTGCTGTGCGTGGTCGCCACCGACGCGGCCATCACCCCGCGCGCCCTCCAGGAGTGCCTCGGGCGCGCGGTGACCCGCACCTTCAACATGGTGAACGTGGACGGAGACACCTCCACCAACGACACGGTCCTGGCGCTCGCCAACGGGCTCGCCGGGAACGCCCGCATCGCCGATCCCGGCCCCGACCTGGACACCTTCGAGAACGCCCTGGCGGATCTCTGCGGCGAAATGGCGCGCGCCGTGGCGGCGGACGGCGAGGGGGCGACGCGCATGCTGGCGGTGGTCGTCGCCGGGGCGCCCTCCGACGACGCGGCGCGCGACTGCGCGACCGCCATCGCGGGCTCGCCGCTCGTCAAGGCCGCCGTCTTCGGCGCGGACCCGAACTGGGGCCGGGTGCTGGCGACGGTCGGGTCGCGCGCGGGCGCGCGCGGCTGGCCCATCGACCCCTTCCGCGCCCGCATCACCCTTCAGGGCGTCCGGGTCTTCGAGGACGGGGCGCCGGTCGACGTCGACCGCGAGGCGCTGCGGGCGCGGATGCGCGAGACCCGCGTCGACGTGCTGGTGGAGCTGGCGGAGGGGGCGGCCACCGCCACCGCCTGGGGCTGCGATCTCTCCTACGACTACGTGAAGATCAACGCCGACTACCAGTCGATGATCGTCCAGACGGCGGACGGCATGCTCTCCAAGGACGACCGGGTCGCGAACTACAGCCCCTCGTTCAAGCGGACGCTGCTGGTGGAGGCGCTGAAGTACATCTCGGCCTTCTCGGGGCAGATCGCCGTCATCAAGTACGGCGGGGCGGCCATGGTCCGCGACAGCCTCAAGGCCGCCTTCGCGGAGGACGTGACGCTCCTCAAGCGCGTGGGGCTGAAGCCGGTGGTGGTCCACGGCGGCGCGCTCGAGATCAACACGACCCTGGAGCGCCTCGGCGAGCGCAGCGAGTTCGTGGACGGCCTGCGCGTCACCGACGCCGCCGCGCTGCCGGTGGTGGAGATGGTGCTCACGGGCAAGGTGAACCAGGAGCTGGTGGCGCTCCTCAACGCGCGCGACGCGGGCGCGGTCGGCCTCTCCGGCAAGGACGGGCGCCTGCTGCAGGCGCGGCACGTGGTGCACGAGAGCGGACGCGACCTGGGGTACGTCGGCGAGGTCGCGGCGGTGAACACCGAGTTCCTGCGCATGCTCCTCGACAAGGACTACGTGCCGGTGATCTCGCCCATCGGCCTGTCGGACGACGGCAAGAGCCTCTCCATCAACGCCGACGACGTGGCGGCCCGCGTGGCGGCGGCGCTCGGCGCGAAGAAGCTCATCTACCTCACCGACGTCCCCGGGCTCCTGGAGTCCTTCCCGGACGGCCAGCTCGTCCGGCAGGTGTCGGCGGCGGACCTGGTCCGCCGCGTCGAGACGGGCTCGGTCACGGGCGGCATGAAGATCAAGGCCCAGTCCATCCTGAACGCGCTGGAGGGTGGCGTCGAGCGCGTGCACGTGCTCGACGGACGGCAGCCGCACAGCGTCATCGCCGAGCTGTTCACGGACCTGGGCGTGGGCACGCTGCTCACGCGCGAGCCGCTGACCGGCAACCGCGCCGAGGTGTCCCGGTGACCCGGCAGGACCGGCGCCGCCACGCGGTGGCGAGGCTCGTCCACGCCCGCCGCATCGGCACGCAGGAGGAGCTCCTGGCGGCGCTCCGGGCGGAGGGCTTCGTGGCCACCCAGGCCACCCTCTCCCGCGACCTGGCGCGGCTGGGCGCGCGGCGCGTGTCGGAGCCGGGCGGCGGGACCCGCTACGAGCTGGCGCCGGAGGAGCGGCGCGACGGCCTGGAGGCGGTGGGCCGGCTCGTCGCCTCCATCTCCTGCAACGGCTCGATGGTGGTGGTCCGCACCCACCCCGGCAGCGCGCCGGCGGTGGCGCGGGCCGTGGACCTGGCGCGGCTGGGAGAGATCCTGGGCACCATCGCGGGCGACGACACGGTCTTCATCGCGCCCACCCGGGAGCGCCGCGCGCGAGCCCTCGCCCAGCGCGTCCGCCGGCTCTTCGAGGCGCCCACCACCGGCGCCGCGCCGCCCGCGTGACGTCGAGCGGCGCCGCGCCGCCGGTCACGCGATCGCCGCCACCCGCTCCCACTCGCCCCGCGCGCGCTCCACGCAGTCCTCGATGGAGAGCCCGGCGAACCAGTTCCCGGCCACGACGAGCCGCGTGCCCGCCGTGAGCCGGTCCACCTCGGCCACCACCTGCTCGTGCCCGAGCACCGGGGACGGGAGCACGGTCCTCCGCTCGACCACGTCGCTGACGTCGCCCGGTCGGAGCCGGAGCACCTGCAGGGCCCGCGTCATCCGCACGTCGCGCCCGAGGCCCGGCCTGAAGTGGAAGGCGAAGCCACGCCACTCCCGATCCGGGATCGGATCGCGCGACACCACCGAGTGGAACAGGTCGTCCCGCGGCACCAGGAACGTGGAGGGCGGGAGGTCCACCTTCGACGAGGGCGCGGCGAAGGCCAGCGTCTCCACGGTCGCCTGCCCGACGCGCGCGACCTGGATCGACAGCTCCGGGGCGCAGCCGCGGAGCAGCGCCGCGGCCGCCGCCGGCGGCGTGGCGACGGCCAGCACGGCGCCCTCCACCCGCTCTCCGGCCGCCGTGACGGCCGCGTAGGGGCCACCGGCGCCGCCCTCGACCGCGGCCACGGCGGTCCCCGTGCGCAGCTCGATGCCCGGCTGGCGCGCGATCGTCTCCGCGACGGTGGCGAGCCCGCGCTCGACCGTGAAGCTGCGCGGGAGGTCCTTGCGCCGGAGCGGCCTCGACTTGAAGAGCATCGCGGCCGGGAACGCGTCGGCGCTCTGGGAGGGCACGGCCGCGAGCATGGGCCCGAGCACGCGCGCGTAGTTCTTCCGACCCACGATCGAGGCGTAGTAGGAGTAGACCGTCTGGCCCTCCTTCCGCGCCGTGAACGCCCGGGGCAGGGAGCGCGCCAGCTCGCGCCAGGCGAAGAGGCGCAGGAGGCTCCCCAGGTTGGAGCCGGGCACGAGCCGGTCGCCCTCGAGGAAGCGCAGGTGCGTCCTCGCGCGAGGGAGCACCGCGCCCCGGAGCCCGCAACGCTCGAGGAGCCCTGCCAGCCCGGCGTAGGAGTTGTAACAGGTGTGCGCGCCCAGCTCGAACCAGAAGCCCCCCGGCCCACGGTGCGTGGCCAGGCACCCGCCCACCTGGGGCGCCTCCTCCAGGACGACCACCGAGCGCCCTGCTTTCGCTGCGCTTTCCGCGAAGGCGAGCCCGCTGATGCCGCCTCCGACCACGACCACGTCGTGCTTGCCCATGCCGGGCCGAGAGTGGCACGACGCGCCGCAGCGCGCCAGCGCCGCGAGGGCGCCCGGCCGCCGAACTCACGGGCGATTCCGTGCTTTTCCGGGCCGCGTCCGCGGGGTATGAAGTGCCCATGCGCATGCGGATCGGAGTCCTGGGGCTCGGGACGATGGGTGGCCCGCTGGCGAACAACCTCCGGAAGGCCGGCTACGCCGTCACGGTGTGGAACCGGACGCCGGCCAAGGCCGAGGCGCTGGTGAAGAAGGGCGCGTCGCTCGCGCGGACCCCGCGCGAGTGCGCCACCGGCCAGGACCTCGTCCTCACCTGCCTCGCCGACGAGAAGGTGCTCGAGTCGGTCCTCGACGGGGCGGACGGCGTGCTGGCGGCGATGCGCCCCGGGACGATCCTGATCGACACCGGCACCTCCGGGACCCGCGAGACGCGCTCCCTGCGGCAGCGCGTGGAGGAGCGCGGCGGCGCCTTCATCGCCGCGCCCCTGATCGGCTCCCGGGCCGCCGCGGAGAAGGCGCAGCTCGTGGTGGTGGCGGGCGGCGCCGCCGAGGCGCGCGAGAAGGCGCGGCCCGCGCTGCACGCCATCTCCGCACGGCTGGTGGAGCTCGACGACGCGGTGCAGGCCGCGCTCATGAAGCTGGTGGTGAACGCCATCGGCGGCGCGATGATCTCGGCCTTCGGAGAAGCGCTCGCGCTCGGCGCCTCGGGAGGCCTGGATCTCCCCAAGATGATCGACACCCTCCAGGCCTCGGGGTTCCACTCGCCGCTCTATCTCATCAAGGGAGAGCAGATCCTGCAGCGGGACTGGGCGGCGCGGTTCGCCCTCGCGCTGGCCGAGAAGGATCAGCGCCTGGCGCAGGAGGCGGCCGCCGATCAGGGCGCGCGCATGCCCATCAACGCCGCCGTGCGCAAGCTGTTCGGCGAGGCGATCGAGAGCGGGCGTGGCGACCGGGACATGTGCGCCGTCGCCGACCTGTTCCTCGAGTGGGCGGGCGTGAAGCGCTGACGGCCCGCTCCGTCCGCCTCCCCTCGCCCGCTCCCGCGCGTCCCCCGTCCCGCGCCGGCCCGCCGGCCCGGCGCCGATCAGTAGAGCGCGAGCGCACGCTTCACGGTCTCCCGGAAGTGCCGGCGCGCGCCCGCGGGCGCGACGACCTCCGCGTCGCCCCCGAACGAGAGCGCGAAGCGCGTGGCCCAGTCCTCGCTGGCGCCGGGGACCTCCACCACCGCGCCGTCGCGCGTCCGCTCGACCAGGACCACGCCGGGGCGCGAGGTGGCCCAGGCGGCCGCTAGCGGGGCCAGCCGCAGGCGGATGGGCTCGCCGCTCGACTCCGAGAAGAGGCGCGCCCGGGCGACCTGCGCCTCGGTGGGCGCCTCGAACCGCTCCTCGGTGACGGTGCAGGCGCGCACGCGGTCGAGCCGGAACGCCAGCGGCCGGGTGCGCGAGAGGTCGAAGCCGTAGAGGTACCAGTGGCCGAGGCGCTGCGCGAGCGTCCACGGGCGGACCGTGCGCTAGCTCGGAA
>JAJYHA010000459.1 GCA_021784995.1 Myxococcales bacterium | reverse complement strand
GGGTGCTGGGGCGCCTCTACCACGAGGCGCTGGAGGAGGTCCCTCCAGGCCCGCTGGCGGCGCTGCGCGCCGCCGGCGCGTCGCGGCTCGGCGTGGCCCTCCACGGACTCCTGCCCCAGGTGTCGCCCCAGCTCCTCACCTACACGCTCTACCGCTGGGAGGTGAACGTCCGCGCGTCGGCGGTCCTGGGCGTGGTGGGCGCGGGCGGCATCGGGCGCGACCTCCGGCTGGCGCTCTCGTGGTTCGACCAGGGCCGCGTCGCCACGCTGGTCCTGGCCGTGGTGGCGACGGTGCTGGCCGTCGACGCGGCGAGCGGGTGGCTCCGGGAGCGCGCGCTGCGAGGGCCGGACCGCGCGGCCCAGCCCGCGCACCCGGAGGACGAGCGGGCGCTGGCGGCGTGACGCGCCCGGCGCGCGGCACGCCCGGGCCCCACACGCTCAGCGGAGCATCCCGGCGGCCCGCGCCGCCTCCTCGATCTCGCGGTAGTCCTCCGACCGCGCCTCGACGAACCGCCGGGTGCGCTGGAGGTCGAGGATCGCCCTGTCGCCGGGCCGGGCCGGGTCGAGCGCCAGGAAGGCCGCCTTGATGCGCGCCACCAGCGCCGGATCGAGATCGCCGCGCGCCGTCCAGCAGTAGTCGTGGAACGGCGGCGTGGTCTCGAAGACCACCACCTTGCGCGGATCGACCATCCGGCGCTCGACCAGCTCGTTCCAGACCGACTCGTTGAGCACCCCGGCGTCCACCTTGCCGCTCTCCACCCACTTCACCGTCGCGTCGTGCGCGCCGCTGAAGGCGTAGCGGGCCAGGTCGCGGTCGGGATCGATCCCGGCCCGCATCAGGAAGAGGCGCGGCATGAGGTGGCCCGAGGTGCTGCTCTCGCTGCCGAAGGCGAGCGTCCTCCCCTTCAGATCGCGCAGCGCGGCGATGCCCGACCCCGCGCGGGTGACGAACTTGGAGTGGAAGTGGGCGTCCTCCTCGCGCTGGACGAGGGGGATGGCGTTGCCGGTGCGCCGCCGGGCCTGGACGAAGGTGAAGCCGCCGTACCAGACCAGGTCCAGGTGACCGCCGGCGAGGCCCTCCACGGTGGCGGCGTAGTCGGTGACCGGGATGAACTTCACCTCCACGCCCAGCTGGCGCGCCAGGTAGGCGCCGAGCGGCGCGAACTTGCGTTGCAGCTCGGTGGGCGCCTCGTCGGGGATGGCGGAGACCACCAGCTTGCGCGCGGCGACCTCCGCGGCGGCCGCGGGCCGGGCGGCGAGCAGCGAGGCAGCGAGGAGGAGCGTGGCGAGCACGGGCCGGCTGGGGGGGCGCGCTGGCTCGATCTCCCGTGGGGAGAAGGGCGACGCGGCGGCGCGGATGAGACCCCGGCCGCCGGGGGCCCGCGCTTGCCGCTCCTGCTGGAACGTGCTCCCCTGCGCCTCCACCATGATCCGCCTCGCCTCTCCTGGAGACCTGCCACGCATCGTCGCGATCTATAACGCCTCGATCCCCGGCCGGCTGGCCACCGCCGACACCGCGCCCGTGACGGTGGAGCAACGCCGGCCGTGGTTCGACGCCCACGGCCCTCGCAGGCCCATCTGGGTGGTGAAGCGCGACGGCGCCATCGGGGGCTGGGCCAGCCTGGGCGACTTCTACGGCCGGCCCGCCTACGGCGCGACGGCGGAGCTGAGCGTCTACGTCGCCCCCGAGGCCCGCCGGCGCGGTCTCGCCCGCGCGCTGGTCCAGCACGCCATCGGCGCCTGCGGCACCTGCGGCGTCACCACGCTCCTCGCCTTCGTCTTCGGCCACAACGAGCCAAGCCTCGCGCTGCTCGAGCGGCTCGGCTTCCGGCGCTGGGGCCACCTGCCCCGGGTGGCGGTGCTGGACGGGGTCGAGCGCGACCTCGTCCTCCTCGGGCTGCGCACCGCGTGACCGGCGCGTTCAGGGCAGGATGGTGAAGCGCCGCGCCGGCGCGGAGGCGGCCGGGGTGGGCTCCAGGATGCTGCCCAGCTTCTCCTTCCAGGAGGGGGCGGGCGGGGCCGGGCGGCGGCGCTTGCGGAAGCGCTGGTGCACCTCGAAGGCGAAGCCGTCCAGCACCTCGGGATCGACGGGATCGCCGTTGAGCGAGAGGGTCAGCGAGAGCAGGCCCTCGCGCTCCGAGACGTGGTGGAACTGCGCCTCGGCGATCTTGTTCGGCATGCACTCCAGCGGCCCCACCGAGAGCACGGCGTCGATCGCCCCCTGGCGCCAGGCGTGCACGGGGACGCCCACCGTCAGGACCGACTCCACCTCGAGCTCCTCCCGCAGGTAGGGCGCGGCGGCCGCGAGCGCCGTCGGCACGTCGGCGTGCGCGGGCCACCCGAGGAGCTCCGCCGCCGCGTCGTGGAGCAGCCGCAGCACGCGCGAGCGGATGAGGCTCTCCACCCGGTCGCCCGCGCCGCGCTTGCTGCCGTTCCTGTACGAGACGTGGTCCGCGTACTGGACGAACTCGGAGGCGGGCTCGAGCACGGCCCGGATCCCGCGCCGCTCCAGCGCCTCGGCCACGAAGTCGTTGGCGAAGGGGTCCGAGCGCACGTAGATCTCGCCCACCACGAGGACGTTGGGGACCTCGCGCTGCGACTTCACGGCCGCCAGCTCGCGCGCGGCCTCGCGCAGCAGCGCGGGCAGCCCGTACACGCGCCCGCTCGCCACCTCGAGCAGCACCTTCGAGGCGGAGAGGTCGCCGGCGGCGGCCGCCTCGATGCGCTCCCGGAGCGCCTCGGACCAGCGCCGGTGGAGGGCCGCGGCCGCTCCGTCGCGCGTCTCCACCGGCCGGACGTCGTGGAGCGCCTGCTCCAGCACCCCGGCGGCGCAGACGCCGGCGAAGATGACGGCCTTGAAGCCGGCCGGCATGCCCTGGAAGTAGTCGCCGAAGGGCGGCGACCAGATGGAGACCCGCTCGCCGTGGCCCAGCCGATCGAGCACCAGCTGGTGGAGCCCCTTGTAGGCGCCGAAGCGGCACGGCCCGTCGGACCCGGGCATGAGGAAGACGAACGGCTCCCCGGCCGCCGCCGGGCGCTCGATGCGCTCGAGCAGGCTGCCCAGCGTCACCGTCATCGGGAGGCACTCCTTCCCGGAGGTGTGCCGGCGCCCGATCCGCAGGGTCTCGCGGGTGGGCGTGGGGAGCGCCTCGGCGCGCGCGCCGACGCCGCGCAGCGCGGCGACGATGGCGAGGGCCTCGCGGCCCATCCGCGGCACGAGGATCGGGTGGCCGCTGCGCACCACGTCCCGCATCGACTGCGGCGGGACCGTGAGCCGCGCCTCGTCGCGGGCCGGGCCCGGCGGCCCGGTGCGGCGGTCCTCCTGAACGCAGTGGAGGAAGGCCTCGATGCGCGTCTTCGTCCCCGCGTCTCCGGCGTGGCCGTCGGTCTCGACGATGGCGAAGGGCCGGCCCTCCATGAGCCAGGCGTAGGCGTGCACCGTGAAGCTGTCCGGGCCGCAGGAGTAGTTGGAGCAGAAGACGGAGTAGAGGCCCGGCTGGCGCCGGAGGTGCCACGCCGCGCGCAGGATGCGCTGGCCGTAGCCCCAGAAGACGTCGTGGAAGACCGGCACGTCGTCCGGCACGCGGTAGCAGTCCACCGGGATGGCGACCGCGCCCTGCTCGCGCACGATGGCCGGCACGTTCGAGTTGAGGACCTCGTTGTGGATCGTGTAGCTGCGCCCCAGCACGACCACCGGCACCTGGCCGTGCTCGGCGCAGAAGGCCAGCGCGCGGTCCCCCAGCTCGAGCAGCGCCGCGTCGAAGCGCCGCTGCTCGTCGCGCGCGGCGCGCCAGGCGGCCCGCCACGCGCCCTCGCGCGTCACGCCCAGGTCGGCGGCCAGGGCGCGGCAGCCCCGGAGGAAGTCCTCCGAGTCGAGGAAGCCCGGCCCCATGTCGATCACCGGCGAGAGGATGCGCGGGGCGCCGGCGCCCAGGTCCCAGCGCAGCATGTCGGGCGCCGCCTGCACGATCGGGCAGACGGCCGACACCCGCTCCTGCGGGTGCGCGCGCGGGATCTCTCGCAGCATGGGGAGGAGCAGGTAGTCCGGCGCGCCCTCGGCCATCTCCGCCACCAGGCCGTGGTACTGCTGCATCGGCGCGCAGAAGGGGACGTTCGCCTCCTCGATCCCGCGCTTCAGGGCCCGGCGATCGGCGCCGCCGCGCGCCCGCACGTCGAAGCCGAGCTGGTGGACGAAGGTCGCGAAGAAGGGGAAGAGCCCCTTCAGCTGGAACTCGTCCGTCATCGCGACCACCGGGCGTCCGCGCCGGCCGGCCACGCGCTCGGCGACGGCCTGCACCAGCCGCTCGCGCTCGCGGAAGGGATCGGGCGCGCGGTCGGGCAGCTTGGCGCGGCGCGTCCCCCGGTCCCACAGCGAGCAGCCGCCGCCCCAGGTGAAGCGCTGCTGCTCGCCCGCCACGACCGTGGTCAGGCGGTCGATGCGGCACCGGTTCCCCGGCGCCCCGCACCCCTGGGTCGAGCTGCAGACGAAGTCGTCCTTGCGCTCGACGCGCGCCTCCAGGAACCGCCGCGGCTCGAGGCGGGCGGCCTCGCCGGGCGCCAGCGCGTCGGCGGCGAGCAGCGCGATCCCGATGGCGCCCATCAGGCCCGGAGAGGGCGGGACGATCACCTCCGCCCCGGTCTGGCGCGCCACCGCGGCCGCCAGCGCGTCCGACGCGAAGGGCATGCCCTGGCAGAACACCACCTGGCCCACCGACCGGCTGCCCTTCACGCGGTTCAGGTAGTTGGCCACCACCGAGTCGTAGATCCCGGCCACGATCGGCCCGCGGTCCACGCCCGAGGCCAGCGCCTCGTCGATGATCTCCGCCATGAACACGGAGCAGTGCTGTCCCAGCGCGACGCCGCCGGTGGCCGAGAGCGCCTCGGCCCCGAGCTGCACCACGTCCTCGATCCCGCTGAAGCGCCTCCCCTGCTCCTCGATGAAGGAGCCGGTCCCGGCGCTGCACGCCTCGTTCATGGCCGCGTCCACCACGCGTCCGCCGGCGAGCCGGATGTACTTGGCGTCCTGCCCGCCGATCTCGAAGATGGTGTCGACGCGCGGCTCGAGCTGGAGCGCGCCGGTCGCGTGCGCCGCGATCTCGTTCAGCACGTAGACCGCGCCGCGCCCGTAGCAGGTCGCGAGCAGCGAGCCCACGATCTCGCGGCCCGATCCGGTCGCGCCGAACCCGCGCACCCGGTGCAGCGCCGCCGGCCCGTCGAGGAGCCGGCGCACCAGCTCCTGCGCGGCCGCCACCGGCGAGCCGTTCGTGCGCAGGTAGGACTCCCAGACCACCTGCCGCGTGAGCACGTCCAGGGCCACCGCCTTCGAGCCGGTCGAGCCGATGTCGAGCCCGACCACCACGTCGCGCGTGCCCTCCAGGTCCGCGGCCGGCGGCGCCGTCATCCGCCTCACCCGGGGCAGGGCCGAGGCGAGGGCGGGCAAGCGCTCCAGGGTGGTCTCGAGCGGCGGGAGGATCAGCTCCGTGAGCGGCGGGACCCGCTTGCCCCCGTGCTCCGCCGCCGCCAGGGCGCAGCCGATGGCCTCCAGGAAGAGCCCCTCCTCCGCGTCGGCGTCGACGAGCTCCATCGCGTGCCGCGCCAGGAACTCGCGGAAGTGGGCTCGCACGCGGCGGGAGCGCGTCACGCCGCCCGCCAGGAAGACCCGCGGCGGCGAGAGGTGCGGCTTCACCAGCACCTCGACGTTCTCGCAGATGGCGTCGAGCAGGCCCGCCAGGATCCGGTCCTTCCCCTCCCCCTTGTTGGCGAGGTGGGTCATGTCGGTCTTGAGGATGACCGGGCAGCGGCCGGAGAGGGGCGCCGGCCGCTCCACGCCGGCCGCCAGCTCGGCGGCCTCCGAGACGCCGAGGTCGAACCGCTCGACCAGCTGCCTCAGGAAGTTGCCCGTCCCCTGGGCGCAGCGCGAGTTCTCTCGGAAGACGTCCTGGGCCTCCCCCCTCAGCTCCAGGACCGCGAAGCCGTGGCTCCCGATGGAGACCAGGGTGGCGGGGTCCTGGCCGTGGAGGAACCGGTGCGCCGCCGCCATCGCCTGCTTGACCGGGATGCGCGGGAGCTGCACCTGCCGCCCGAGGCGGCCGGTGGCCGCCGCGCCGCTCACACCTTCCCACTCCCACGCACCGAGGATCCCGAGCAGGTGGCGCCCAGGCTCCTTGTGATGCTCGACCAGGGAGCGCCGGCCGACGCGCAGCTCGGAGCCGTCGGCCACGAGCTCGACGACCTTCAGCGTCTCCGCGCCCATGTCGACGCCGACGAAGCGAGCCATGTTCGGGTCCAGGATGGGGCGATCCCTACCACACCGCCCGGGGGGGGCGGGATGTCACGAGGAGGACGACCTACCTTGACCATCCCGAACGGGATGACTCTAAGGGGGCGTATCGCTGCGGGGTGCGCGCGCCGTCGCGGGCCGCGGCACCCTGCCGGCCCGGGCGCCTCGGAGCGCCGGAGAGAGGGAGCCGGGAAGGCCCCCGTGCCTCCGCTACACGGTGACGCTCTGGACGCGCTTCGCCACGGCCTGCGCGTACCGCCGCAGCTGCCGGTGGAGGTTGGCCTGCTGCTGGAACAGGTCGTGGACGGCCCGGTTGCCGGGCCGCGTGACGGGGCTCTTGAAGAAGAAGCTCAGCCACTCCTGATCGCCGCGCTCGCCGGCGCGCCGCGCCAGGTCTCCCAGGAGCGCCAGGTCGAGGACCAGGGGCGCCGCCAGGATCGAGTCGCGGCACTGGAAGTTGATCTTGATCGACATCCCGTAGCCGAGCCACCCGCGGATGTCGATGGCGTCCCATCCCTCCTTGTTGTCCCCGCGCGGCGGGTAGTAGTGGATGGTCACCTTGTGGTCCATGTCCTGGTACAGCTCGGGGTGATCCCCGGGGTCCAGGATCTGGTCCAGCACGCCCAGCTTGGAGACCTCCTTGGTCTTGAAGCTGGCCGCGTCGTCCAGCACCTCGCCGTCGCGGTTGCCCAGGATGTTGGTCGAGAACCAGCCCTCCAGGCCGAGCAGCCGGGCGTGCAGCATCGGCGCGATGGTGGTCTTCATCAGCGTCTGGCCGGTCTTGAAGTCCTTGCCGCCGGTGGGCACCCCCTCACGCTCGGCCAGCTCGCGGAGCGCCGGGACGTCGGCCGAGAGGTTGGGAGCGCCGTTGAGGTAGGCGAGCCCGGTCCGCATCGCGGCGTAGGCGTAGATCATGGAGGGCGCGACGGTCGGATCGCTCCGGTCGAGGGCCGCCTCGAAGGCCTTCAGCGACGCGTGCGCCGGGCCCATCTCGGCGTAGACCTCGGTCGAGCCGGTCCACACCATCACCCCGCGCGCGCAGCGGTTCTCCTGCAGGAACCTCCGGATGTCGTCGCAGACCGCCTCCGCCATCTCGCGCTTCGAGCCGCGCTTGACGTTCGGGCCGTCGAGGCGACGCACCCAGGCGCGGTCGAAGACGGCCGGCATGGGCTTCACCGGGGCGAGGACGTCCTCGAGGTCGCGCACCAGGTGGTGGTCGAGCACGCGGGCCCGGAGCGCCGCCTCGTAGACGTTGTCGGGGATCGGATCCCACCCGCCGAACACCAGCTCGTCCAGGGCCGGCATCGGGATGAGCTTGGAGAGGCGCGGCCCGGGCGTGCCGTCCTCCTCGATCACGTGGCCGATCTGCGTCAGGGAGCCGATGGGCTGCGCCAGCTTCCGCTTCACCGCCTCCACGCCGGCGATGGCGGTGGTCGCCACGGCGCCCAGCCCGGGCATGAGGACCGCGAGGCGCTCGCCGCGGTGGTGAGGACGGATGCTGGATTCGGACATGGCCACCTCGGTGTGCCGCCGACGGGTCGGGGTCGGGGCCCGGGGCGAGTCCCCGGGGCGGGCACCCAAATAGACCCTCCCCGCCCGAGCGTCAACCCCGCAGGAAGACAGGGGGCTGCGCGCTCGCTCACCCGGTCCGATCGGCCGGTCCGGGGACGACCGCGCGCAGCTCGGGCGCGGCACGGCCCCGCGCGCGCGCGGCGCGCTCGAGCGCCTCCTGGCTGCGGAGCGGCGGCTCCTCTCCCCGGGGCAGCAGGCGCTCGTACCGGCCGTCCGGGCGGAGCAGGGACCCCTTGGCGGTGTCCGCCAGCCCCAGGGTGAGGATCTCGAGGAGACGAGCGCGCAGGTCGGGATCCTCGATGGGCGCCATCACCTCCACGCGGCTCAGGAAGTTGCGAGGCATCCAGTCGCCCGAGCCGATGAAGTAGCGCGCCCGCCGCCCCTCGCCGAAGACGAAGATCCGGCCGTGCTCCAGGTACCGGTCCACCACCTGGTGCACCTCGATCCGGTCGGAGGTGCCCGGCACGCCGGGGCGCAGGCAGCAGATCCCGCGCACGAGGAGGTCGATGCGGACGCCGGCCCGGCTCGCGCCGTAGAGGGCCTCGATCACCTCGCGGTCGACGAGGGAGTTCATCTTGGCGATGATGCGCGCCGGGCGTCCGGCGGCGGCCTCCTCGGTCTCCTCTCCGATCAGGCGGAGGATCCGCTCCTTCAGGCCGTGGGGCGCCACCCCGAGCCGCCTCCAGGGCCACTGCGGGACGATCCCGGGCGACGACGTCTCGTGGGTGTTGCCGGTCAGCATGTTGAAGACGGCGCCCACCTCCTCCGCGACCTCCGGGCGCGCGGAGAGGAGCGAGACGTCGGTGTAGAGGCGGCCGGTGGCCGGGTTGTAGTTGCCCGTCCCGACGTGCACGTAGCGCCTGGGGACGCCGCGCTCGGTGCGGACCACCAGGGAGACCTTGCAGTGCGCCTTGCCCACGTCGTAGCCGTAGACGACCATGGCGCCGGCCTGCCGCAGCTTCTGCGCCGTGGCGATGTTGTTCTCCTCGTCGAGGCGGGCGCGGATCTCGAGGAAGACAACCACCTCCTTGCGCTTCTCGGCGGCGCGGACCAGCGCCGCGACGAAGGGGCTGTCGTCGCCGATGCGGTAGAGCACCTGCTTGATGACCCGCACCTCGGGATCGTCGGCCGCCTCGTCGATGAAGCGCACCACCGGGTCGAAGGAGTCATAGGGGTGGTGGAGGAGCAGGTCGCCGCGCGCGATCCGGTCGAGCAGGCGCTCGGGTTCGGCCGGCGGGAGCACGCCGCGCGGGTCGGCGGGCGAGGGCGCGCCGCGCGCGTCGCCGGGCGGGGCCGGGCGCGCCTCCCGCCGCTCGCC
>JAJYHA010000260.1 GCA_021784995.1 Myxococcales bacterium | reverse complement strand
GCGTCGGGGACCTCGACGGCGACGTGGCCGAAGCCGGTGCCGAGCTCGTACCGCGGCGTGTCCCAGTTGTGCGTCAGCTCGAGCACGGCCTGGGAGGATTCGGGTCCGAACCCCACGAAGGCGAGCGTGAAGCGCCCCTCGGGGTAGTCGTGGCGCCGCAGCAGCTGCATGCCGAGCACCCCGGTGTAGAAGGCGATCGAGCGCTCCAGGTCGCCGACCCGGAGCATGGTGTGCAGGATCCGCATGGTCTCCGCCCCTCCCTTCAGCCCTGGCGTGCGCCGCGCGAGGGCAGGACCGCTCGCAGGACCCGGTCGGCCCCGCGCAGCATCTCGACGGTGGTGTCCCAGCCGACGCAGGGATCCGTGACCGAGCAGCCGTACCGGAGCTGGGCGACGTCGGCCGGGATGGGCTGGTTGCCCGCCTCGAGGAAGCTCTCGACCATGAACCCGACCACCGAGCGGTTGCCCTCCCGGATCTGGTGGACCACGTCCCGCATGACGAGCGGCTGCAGCTCCGGCTTCTTCCACGAGTTCGCGTGCGAGCAGTCGACCACGATGTTGCCGGGCAGCCCCGCCCGGGCGAGCGCCTGCTCCGCGAGCGCGACGGAGACGGTGTCGAAGTTGGGGCGCCCGCCGCCGCCGCGGAGCACCAGATGGCCGTACGGGTTGCCGCGCGTCCGGATGATGGCCGACCGGCCGTGCCCGTTGACGCCGAGGAAGGCGTGCGGGCGGCCGGCGGAGAGGATGGCGTTCACCGCCGCGTCCACGTCGCCGTCGGTCCCGTTCTTGAAGCCGACCGGCGTCGAGAGCCCGGAGGACATCTCGCGGTGGGTCTGCGACTCGGAGGTGCGGGCGCCGATGGCCGTCCAGGTGACGAGGTCGCCGTAGTACTGGGGGGCGATGGGGTCGAGCGCCTCGGTCCCCGCCTCCACGCCCATCTCGCCCAGGTCGAGCAGGAACCTGCGCGCCCGCTCCATCCCGAGGTCGATGCGGAAGGAGTCGTCCATCAGCGGGTCGTTGATGAAGCCCTTCCAGCCCACCGAGGTGCGGGGCTTCTCGAAGTAGACCCGCATCACGAGGTGCAGCGTCGGCGCCACCTCGTCCGCCAGGACGCGCAGGCGGCGGGCGTACTCGAGCCCGGCGACGGGGTCGTGGATCGAGCAGGGGCCGACCACCACGAAGAGGCGCGGATCGCGCCGGTCGAGGATGGCCTCCACGGTGCGGCGGCCCTCCACCACGGTGCGGGCCGCCGCCTCGGTCAGGGGGAGGCGCGCCTTCACCTCGTCGGGCGAGGGCATCACCTCGACTTCGGCGACGTTGAGGTTCTCGGTCTGCTGCATGGGGGCAGTGGAATAGCGCATCTACGCGGCGTCTGTCACCAGCACCGCCGCCCCGTCGAGTCGGCCCGACCGCAGCGCGTCGAGCGCGTCGCCGGCTGCGTCGAGCGGGTAGGAGGTCACCGCGCAGCGGACCGGGACCTGCGGAGCGAGCGCCAGGAACTGCTCCCCGTCGAGCCGGGTGAGGTTGGCGACGGAGCGCACCACCCGCTCGCCCCAGAGCAGCGCGTAGGGGAAGGAGGGGATGTCGCTCATGTGGATCCCCGCGCAGACCACCGTGCCGCCGGCCGCCACCGCGCGCAGGGCGGCCGGCACGAGGGCGCCGACGGGCGCGAAGAGGATCGCCGCGTCGAGCGGGGCGGGAGGGGCGGCGTCGGAGCCGCCAGCCCAGGTGGCGCCGAGCCGGCGCGCGAAGCGCTGCCCCGCCTCGTCGCCGGGCCGGGTGAACGCGAACACCTCCTGACCCGCGAAGCGCGCGAGCTGGGCCACGATGTGCCCCGCGGCGCCGAAGCCGTAGATGCCCACGCGCGGCGCGTCGCCCGCCGTGCGCCAGGCGCGGTAGCCGATGAGGCCGGCGCAGAGCAGCGGTGCCGTGGCGACCGGGTCGGCCTCGGCCGGGAGCGGAAAGGCGAAGCGCGCGTCGGCCACGGTGTATTCGGCGTAGCCCCCGTCCCGCAGCCAGCCGGTGTAGGTCGCGTCCGGGCAGAGGTTCTCGCGGCAGGAGCGGCAGTAGGCGCAGGTGCCGCAGGCCGATCCGAGCCAGGCGATGCCGGCGCGGTCGCCGGGCCGGAAGCGCGTCACGGCGGCGCCGCAGGCGACCACCTCCCCGACGATCTCGTGACCGGGCACCACCGGCCGTCCGGGCAGGGCCAGGTCGCCGTCGGCCACGTGGAGATCGGTCCGGCACACCCCGCAGGCGAGCACCCGCACCAGCACGTCCTCCGGACCGGGCTCGGGGATCGGCAGGTCGCGGCGTACCAGGGGCCGCCCCGGGCTCTCGACGACCATCGCGCGCATGGATCGGGGATGTACACCGCCGGGGCGCGATGCGCCCGGCGCGGAGGTGCGCCGACCGCCCTCGCGGCAACGTGCCGCAGCGTCGCGACACCCGGCGCTGGTTCTGGCAGCTCGGTCAGTAAGCTCCATCGTATCAAGTGGTTCAATCGCCGAACGTGGCGATAGCGCATCGCGTCAAGAGGGTGTACCTTTTTGCGCGAGCTCCCGGGCCGGAGGTGCATCGTGATCGACAAGAAGAGCGCCAGCTTCATCCAGTCGCTGTGCATGGGGCAGATCGAGGAGCAGATCGTGCTGCCCTACCCGGAGATGAGGCCGGCCGAGAAGGAGACGCTCGGCCAGGTGCTCGCCTCCGTGCGGCAGCTCCTCGGCCCGCGCGAGCGCGACTTCCGGGAGTGGGACGCGCGCGGCGAGATGCCGCGCGAGTTCCTCCAGGAGCTGCGGGAGTTCGGGCTCTTCGGGCTCGTCATCCCCGAGGAGCACGGCGGCCTCGGCTTCGGCTCGGCGGCCTACTCGCGGGTCCTGCAGGAGATCGCGCGCCACGACGCCTCGGTCGCGCTGACCGTCGGGGCCCACAGCTCGATCGGCATGCGCGGCCTGCTCCTCTTCGGGACCCCCGAGCAGAAGGCGCGCTGGCTGCCGAGGCTGGCCACCGGCGAGCTCATCGCCGCCTTCTGCCTGACCGAGCCGGGCGCGGGCTCCGACGCGGCCGCGGTCCGCTCCACGGCGGTGCGCAAGGGTGACGGCTGGGTCCTGAACGGCGAGAAGATCTGGATCACGAACGGCGGCATGGCGGACCTCTTCACGGTCTTCGCCAAGACCCCCGACCTCCACCGCGAGGGCAAGGCGCAGTTGACGGCCTTCGTCGTCACGCGCGACATGGCCGGCGTCTCCGTCGGCCCGCACGAGGACAAGATGGGGATCCGCGCCTCGTCCACGACGACGGTGCGCTTCGACGACGTCGCCGTCCCGGACGACCACGTGCTGGGCGAGCCGGGCAAGGGCTTCAAGGCGGCGATGCGGATCCTGAACGCGGGCCGGACCGGGCTGGGCGGGGGCACCATCGGCGGGATGAAGCGCCTCATCGCGCTCTGCACCCGGCAGGCCAAGGATCGCAAGCAGTTCGGCCGCTCCATCTCGGAGTTCGGGCTCGTCAAGCAGAAGGTGGGCGAGATGGTGGTCGACTGCTACGCGACGGAGTCGGCGGTGGGGCTGGTGGCGGGCCTCATCGACCAGGGCTACCAGGACTACGCCACCGAGGCGGCCATCTCCAAGGTGTTCGGGACCGAGGCGCTGTGGCGCACCGCCGACGAGGCGCTGCAGATCGCCGGCGGCAACGGCTACATGCGCGAGTTCCCGTACGAGCGCGCGGTCCGCGACGCGCGCGTCATGCGCATCTTCGAGGGGACCAACGACATCCTCCGGCTCTTCATCGCGCTCACCGCCATGAACCAGGTGGGCGCGCAGCTGAAGGAGCTCTCCCAGAGCCTGCGCGGCGTCCTGGCCGATCCCATCAAGGGCTTCGGCGTGCTCTCCGAGTACGCGCTCAAGCAGGCGACCCTCCGGACCGGCCTCGTCGGCGAGAAGCGCGGCTGGACGCTGCTGCACCCGGCGCTCCACCCGCAGGCCGAGCAGTTCGAGCAGGAGACGCGCGAGCTGGCCTGGGTGGCCGACCGGGTCCTGCGCAGGCACGGCCGCGCCATCGTCGAGAAGCAGTTCGCGCTGCGGCGCATCGCCGACATCCTGATCGACCTGTTCGTCCTCGCCTGCGTGCTGTCGCGCGTGAACGCCGCGGTCGAGGAGCGCGGCGAGGAGAGGGCCGCGCGCGAGCTCGACATCCTGCGCGTCTTCGCCCGCCGCGCACGCGGCCGGATCCGCGGCAACCTGCGGCGGGTCGACGTGAACGACGACGAGCTGGTGAAGGCGCTGGCCGACGACGCCTTCGAGCGGGAGGCCTTCGGCTGGGATCTGCCATAGCCCTCGCGCCGCCGCGGCGGCGCGGGGCGCTGCCGGTCAGGCGGCGTCGAAGCGGCCGAAGCGCATGGTGAAGGCGGCGCGCCCGCGGGTGCGCGAGCGCAGCTCGGTGGCGTAGCCGAACATGCGGCGCAGCGGCGCCTCGGCGGTGATCACCTTGGTCGCGCTCCCGCGGTCGACCACGTCGAGCACGCGCCCACGGCGCTGGTCGAGGCCGCCCAGGATCTCGCCCAGGTGCTCGACCGGCACCACCACCTCCACCGTCATGATCGGCTCGAGCAGGATGGGCGCGGCGCGCGCGGCGGCCTCGCGCACGGCGCCGGCGGCCGCGACCTTGTAGGCGAAGGGCCGCGAGGCGCCCTCGCGCCAGGTGGCGCCGGTCACGGTCACCTCGACGTCCTGCAGCGGGTACCCGGCCAGGACGCCGGCGTCGGCCGCCTCGCGGGATCCCTCCTCGACGAACGCCGCGACCTCCCCGTGCAGGAAGGGGAGCGCCCGGGCCTCGTCCGACAGGCGGTACCGGTACCCGGCGCCGCGCGGGAGGGGCGCCACGCGGACCGACACCTGCCCGAAGACCTTCTGATCGTCCTCCAGCGTGCGCTCGAACGTGCTCTCGCCGGCGCCGGGGGCGGTGACGGTCTCGTGCAGCAGCACCTGCGGCTGCCCGGTGCGGACGTCGAGGCCGAACTCCCGGCGGAGGCGCTCCGCCACGATCTCGAGGTGCAGCTCGCCCATCCCGGAGACGACCAGCTGCCCGGTGTCGGGATCCTCGCCGTGGCGGAAGCTCGGGTCCTCGTCCGCGATGCGCGCCAGCGCCGCCACCAGCGGGTCGCGGTCGCGCTGCGCGGAGGGCTCGATGGCCTGGGAGAGGACCGGCTCGTAGGCGGGGATGCGGGCCAGGAGCATGGGGTGGTCGGGGTGGGAGAGCGTGTCGCCGGTGCGCGTCTCCTTGAGCCCGAGCACGGCGAAGATCTGGCCCGCCCCCAGCGCGGCCGCGCGGTGCTTCTCCGCGGCGTGCATGAGGAGCACGCGCGCCACCTTCTCCGCCTTGCCCAGGTTGGCGTTCCAGACGGTGTCGCCCTCCGCGATCCGGCCCGCGTAGACGCGCACGAAGACGTGCCGGCGCCGCTCGTCGAGGAGCGAGACCTTGAACGCCAGCGCGAGCAGCGGGGAGGAGTCGTCGGGCGCGAGCGCGTGCTCCTCGCCCGTGCGCGGGTCGACGCCGACCGGCGGCGGCAGGTCGAGCGGGGACGGGAGGTAGTCGCAGATCGCGTCGAGGAGCTGCGGGATGCCCACGTTGCGCAGCGCCGATCCGCAGAGCACCGGCACGAGGCGCCCGGCGAGGGTGGCGCGGCGGATGCCGGCCGCCAGGGCCCCGGCGTCGACCGGCAGGTCGGAGAGCACCGCCTCCATCACGGCGTCGTCCACGTCGGCCACGAGCTGCACCAGCGCCTCGCGCGCCGCCTCCCCCGCGGGCGAGAGGCCGTCGGCGGCGCCGAACGCGCGCGGGTCGTCGGGCCGGTCGAACTGGAGGGTGCGGCGGGCCACCAGGTCCTCGATCCCGGCCAGCTCCGCCTCGCGGCCGATCGGTCGCTGGACGGGAGCGACGCGGACGTCGGGGAAGTGCCGGCGCATCGAGGCCACCGTCGCGTCGAGGTCGGCCCCCACGCGGTCCATCTTGTTGGCGAAGGCGAGGCGGGGGACGCGATAGCGGTCGGCCTGCCGCCACACCGTCTCGCTCTGCGGCTCGACGCCGTGCACGGCGTCGAAGACCGCCACCGCCCCGTCGAGCACGCGCAGGCTCCGCTCGACCTCGATCGTGAAGTCGACGTGGCCCGGCGTGTCGATGAGGTGCAGCTCGTGGCCCCGCCAGTCGAGGCGGGTGACGGCGGAGGTGATGGTGATGCCGCGCTCGCGCTCGAGCTCCATCCAGTCCATCACCGCGAGGCCGTCGTGGACCTCGCCCATCCGGTGGGTCCGGCCCGAGACGAAGAGGATCCGCTCGGTGAGCGTGGTCTTGCCGGCGTCGATGTGGGCCATGATCCCGAGGTTCCGGGTCTGCCGGACACGCTTCTGGGACGGGCCGGTTTCCGCGCTCATCGGTGCACGGCGCAGTATACGTATCGGGAGACCCCGGACACGAGGAAGCCATGAACCGTGTGAAGAACTTCAACGCCGGCCCCGCGGCCCTGCCCCTGCCCGCGCTCGAGCGCGCGCGCGACGAGCTGCTCGACTTCGCGCGCAGCGGCATGTCGGTGATGGAGCACAGCCACCGCGGCAAGGAGTACGAGGCGGTGCACGACGAGGCGATCGCGCTCCTGCGCGAGCTGCTGGACGTGCCGGCCTCCCACGAGGTGCTGTTCGTCCAGGGCGGCGCCTCCCAGCTCTTCGCGCAGGTGCCGATGAACCTGGTCGAGCGGGGCGCCACCGCCGAGTACGTCGTGACCGGCGCCTGGAGCGAGAAGGCCTTCTCGGAGGCCCGGGCGGCCACCGCCATGCTGGGCGCCGCCGCGCGCGTCTCCTGCACCACCGGGACCGGGGAGGGGAAGGAGAAGGCCTACCGCCGCGTCCCGGCCCCCGCCGAGGTGCGGGTCGACCCGGCGGCCGCCTACGTCCACGTCACGTCGAACGAGACCATCCACGGCGTGCAGTTCGGGGTCGAGCGGTCGCGCCCCTTCCCCGACACCGGCGCGGTGCCGCTGGTGGCCGACATGTCGAGCGACTTCCTGTGGCGGAAGGTGGACGTGAGCCGCTTCGGGCTGCTCTACGCCGGCGCCCAGAAGAACATCGGCCCCTCCGGCGTGGTGGTGGTCGTCGCGGCGAAGGAGCTCGTCGCCCGCGGGCGGAAGGACATCCCGAAGATCTTCCAGCTCCGCACCCCGGCCGAGAACCGGTCGCTCTACAACACCCCTCCCACCTTCGGCATCTACATGGTCCGGAACGTCCTGGCCTGGCTGAAGGGCCTCGGCGGCCTCACGGCCATGGAGGCGCAGAACCGCCGCAAGGCCGCGCGGCTCTATGCCGTGATCGACGCCCACGCCGACTTCTACCGCTGCCCGGTGGAGCGGGAGAGCCGCTCCGTCATGAACGTGGTCTTCCGCCTGCCCGGCGAGCAGGACGAGGAGCGCTTCGTGGCGGAGGCGAAGCGGCAGGGCATGGTGGGCCTCAAGGGGCACCGCTCCGTGGGCGGGATCCGTGCGTCGCTCTACAACGCCGTCCAGCCGGAGTGGGTGGACGAGCTGGCGGACTTCATGACGGAGTTCGCGCGGCGCGGCTGAATGGGCCCCGAAGGAGGGCACACGAGAGGGGCGCGCCGGCCGTGACGGAGCCGTGACCGGAGCGCGGTACGAGGGCACGATGCGCATCCTGCTCGTGCAGGGACGATCGGAGCCGACGTACTGGAGCTACGACTTCAGCCTCCGCTTCATCGCCCGGGACGCGGCGCTGCCGCCGCTCGGCCTGGCCACGCTGGCCGCGCTCCTGCCGCCCTCCTGGGAGCTGTCGCTGGTCGACCTCAACGTGCGGCCGCTGGGCGACGCCGAGCTCGAGCGGGCCGACGTGCTCTTCGTGAGCGGGATGCAGGTGCAGGCCGACTCCATGCGAGAGGTCCTGCGCCGGGCGCGCGCGCGGGGACGCCCGACGGTGGTGGGCGGCCCGGCGGCGACCAGCGCGCCGGAGAGCTTCCCGGAGGCGGACCACCTCTTCTGCGGCGAGGCCGAGGGGCGGCTCGAGGCGCTCGTGGCCGCCGTCGAGGGCGGGCTGCGCGGCGCGCCACGCCTGCTCTCGCCCGGGTCGGAGGAGCGGCCGGCCATGTCGGAGACGCGGGTGCCCCGGTTCGAGCTGCTCGACCTGGACCGCTATGCCTCGCTCAGCGTGCAGTACTCCCGCGGCTGCCCGTTCCACTGCGAGTTCTGCGACATCGTCGAGCTCTTCGGGCGCGTGCCGCGCGTGAAGTCGCCCGAGCAGGTGGTGGCCGAGCTGGACGCGCTGTACCGGGCGGGCGGCCGCGGCTCGCTCTTCTTCGTGGACGACAACTTCATCGGCAACCGGCGCGAGGTGGCGCGGCTGCTGCCGCAGGTGGAGGCGTGGCAGGAGGCCCACGGCCGCCCCTTCGACCTCTACACCGAGGCCAGCATCGACCTCGGCGCCGAGCCGAAGCTCCTGGCCGGCATGGTGGCCGCCGGGTTCTCCGCCGTCTTCCTCGGCATCGAGACCCCCTCGGCCGAGTCGCTCGCGGCGGCCGGCAAGCGGCAGAACCTCAAGGTGGACGCGGAGACGGCGGTGGCGCGCCTGACCGCGGCCGGGCTGGAGGTCTTCTCCGGCTTCATCATCGGTTTCGACACCGACGGGCCCGACATCTTCGACCGGCAGATCGAGTTCATCTCGCGCATGCCGATCCCGCGCGCCATGGTGGGGCTCCTCAACGCCGCCCCCGGCACGGCGCTCTGGCGGCGGCTCGAGCGGGAGGGGCGCCTGCGCCACGCCGGGAACGGCGATCAGTTCCAGCGGCCCAACTTCGAGCCGGTGCTGGACGAGGCGACGCTGCTCGAGGGCTACCGGCGCGTCCTGGCGGCCATCTACTCCGACGAGGCCTTCTACGCGCGGTGCGCGCTGCACCTCGACCAGGCGGCCTTCCCGCCCGCGCCGCTCCGGCCCGGCGCGCTGCCGTCGCTGCTGCGCGCGGTGGTCGGCATCGGCCTCCGGGGGCCCCGCCGGCGCCACTTCTGGTGGCTGGCGGCCCGCGCCGCGCGGCGGGGGCTCCAGCCCTTCGCGCGCGCCATCACGCTGGCGGTGCTGGGCGAGCACCTCATCCGGTACACCCGCGAGGTGGTGATCCCCCGGCTCGATCGGGCCCTCGAGGAGCTCTCCCGGGAGGCGGTGGCGCGCGCGCCCGC
>JAJYHA010000149.1 GCA_021784995.1 Myxococcales bacterium | reverse complement strand
CGAGCCGCTCACGCGGGAGCTCGCCGACCAGCTCCTCGCGCGCGGCGCCGAGCTGTGGAACCTCTACGGGCCCACCGAGACCACCGTCTGGTCCAGCCTGGAGCGCGTCCTCCCGGGCGCCGAGCGGATCACGATCGGCCGGCCGATCGACCGGACCCGGATCCACGTGCTCGACGCCGCCCGGCGGCTGGTGCCGGCCGGCGTCGTCGGGGAGCTCCACATCGGCGGCGACGGCGTGGCGCGCGGCTACTGCGGCCGGCCCGACCTCACCGCTGAGCGCTTCGTCGCCGACCCGTTCTCGCCCGGGGCCAGGCTCTACCGCACCGGGGACCTGGGGCGGGTGCTGGAGGACGGTCGGCTGGAGTGCCTGGGACGCGTCGATCATCAGGTGAAGATCCACGGCTTCCGGATCGAGCTGGGCGAGATCGAGAGCGCGCTGCGCGGGGTGGAGGGCGTGAGCGAGGCGGTGGTGCTCGCCGACGCCCAGGGCGGACCGGACGCCCGCCTGATCGCCTACTGGGTCGGCGCCGCCGAGCGGCGGGCGCTCTACGACGGCGCGCGGACGAAGCTGCCCTCCTACATGGTCCCCTCGGCCTTCGTCCACCTGGCCTCCTTCCCCCTCACGACCAGCGGGAAGATCGACCGCAAGGCGCTCCCTCCGCCGGACGGCGTGGCGCACCCGCCGCGCGAGGGCCGGCGCCCGCGCCACGACCTCGAGACGCGCGTCTGCCTCCTGTGGAGTGAGCTGCTCGGCCTCCCCGACGTCGGCATCGACGACGACTTCTTCGCGCTCGGCGGGACGTCGGTGACGGTCATCCAGGCACGGGCCCGGATGGAGCGCGAGCTCGGGCTCGAGCTGCCGCTGCGCGCGATCTTCGAGCGGCCGACGGTCGCGGACCTGCTCGGGAGGCTCGATCGCGAGCCGCGGCGCGCCGCGGAGCCGGTCGTGGTCCGGCTCAGGGGAGGACGGCCGGGGAGGCCGCCGCTCATCTTCCTCCTCGGCGTCCAGCTCTACCAGGACGTCGCGCGACGGCTCGCCGGGGAGGACCCGGTCGTGGCGATGCACGTCCCCTTCCCTCACGTCCCGGGCCGCGACCCGTTCCCCACCGTGGAGACGGTCGCGACGCGGTACGTGGGCGAGATCCGGCGGATCCAGCCGCACGGTCCGTACCGCCTGGCGGGCCTCTGCTTCGGCGGGGTGGTCGCCTTCGAGGCGGGCCGGCAACTCGAGGCCGCCGGCGAGCCGGTCTCGATGGTGGCCGTCTTCGACGGGCGCCTTCCCCGAAGGCTCGATCCCGCGCGGCGCCTGTGGAACCGCGTCAGGAGCGGTGCCAGGCACCCAGGGCGGCTCCTGGGCGCCCTGACGGGGAGCGGAGGGCGCGATCCCGGAGTGGCCGACGTGGGGCGCCTCGCGCCGGCGGTGGTCGCCACCGCGACAACCGATCTGCCCGTGGCCGGCCCGCAGGTCCGGCGCGAGCTGGCCCGCTACCGGCGCCGGGTCACGCCCATCCGCGGCGAGCTGGTCGTCCTGCGCGCGCTCCCTCCCGGCGGCGTGGTCGCCCTGGCCGACCCGGAGCTCGGGTGGACGGGGCTGGCGCGGACGATCACCGCGCACCCCGTGGAGGCCGGCCACCTGGAGATGGTCCGCGACCCGCACGCCGGGCGGCTCGGGCTCCTGCTCGGCGACGCGCTGGCGCGCGCGGATCGCGCCGCCCCCGCGGAGGCCCCGCCGGCGCTCTCGATCGCTATCCCGTAGCCCGGACCGCCCGGGGGGAGCGCTGGCGCGCCGCCGCCAGATCTCGCAGGAGGTGGGCCGGGAGCTCGGTGCGCCCGAGCGGCCGACCGCCGACGCGCTGGACCAGCTCCCAGCACCAGAAGGTGTTCGCCTCCATCAGGATCGGCCCGGCGGTCGTGAGCGCGACGTCCCAGCCGATGGTGCTGAAGTCCGCGAACTCCCGGTGCGCGGTCACCGCGAGCTCGCACACCTCTCGCCAGCGCCTCACGACGTGGCCCTCGACCAGGGCGCCGGTGTCGGGGTGGGCGCGGAACGGCCCCCGGGTGAAGTCCATCCCGAGGGCCGGCCCCATGACCCCTGTCGTCAGCTCGACCGCGGCGGCGATCCCGCCCGAGTGGAAGTTGTCGACGGCGGCGTGGCCCGTGGGCATCCTCAGCGCCATCATGAGCGGGACGGGATCTCCGCCGGCCCGCCGCGCGGTCACGACCCGGAAGGTGGCGAGGCCCCCGAGCGTGAAGGGCGCGATCTCGGGATCGTTCGTCAGGCGCGGGCAGATCAGGTGGGCGTCCTCCCGCGAGAGCCCGGCGGCCCGGTCGAGCAGCCCTCGCTCGTCGAGCCGCTCCGCGCCGCGGCACCAGCTCGCCCCGTCCTGGCCGAGCAGCCAGCGCTCGATGCCGATGCCGCTCGAGCCGCCGCACGGCTTCAGCATCAGGTCGCGCCGCGGGAGCTCCGCCCCGCTCGTCCAGGCGATCCTGCCGGCCTCCACCTTCGCGATCACCGGGGCGACCGGCAGCCCCAGCCGCGTGCAAGCGGCGTGAAAGCGCGCCTTGTGGTCGAGAGCGGCGTTGTCCAGGCGCGAGATGAGGTACCGCCCGACCACGATCCGCTCGGCGTTGGCGGCGTACAGCGCCGCCTCGCGACGCCGCTCGGGGCGGAAGAGCTCGAACCGGTAGTAGATCTCCGGAGCGAGGTTGTGGACGATCGCGACCCGGAGCATCTGCAAGAGCTGCGCGAGGCGCCCGACGCCCGCCTCCCTCGCGGCGGCGTGGCCATGGCGCCGGAGCAGGCGCACCGCCTGCCGTGACGCCGCGAGGGGCCAGGCCGCGGCGCGCAGGAGGAGCAGCGCGCGCTCCCCGGCGCCCTCCGCCAGCTCCCACTCGCACCGCAGGGCGCGCCGTCGCAGCTCCCCGGCGGGATCGCCGGCAGGGCCCAGATCGAACCAGGGCATCGCCACGGGGCAGTGATCGCCGGAGAGCCGGCGCAGCCACTCGCGCGCCACGCTCACTCCTGCTCCGGCGCCCCCTCGGCCTCGATGACACCCTTGTCGAGGAGCGCGAACAGGGCGCGCGTGAAAGGGGCCGCCGCGAGTTGCGTGCGCGCAGCCAGCTCGGCGATCGCGGTGCCGCCGTTCATCCGTGCAAGGAGCAGCATCTCGTCCGAGGAGAGGTCCACGTCGCGCCACTCCGGCGCGGGACGCCGCACCACGGCGTCGCTCCCGGTGAGCCGATCGGGGATCTTCCTCCCCGAGGGCTGGAGCTGCGGGTTCGCGTCGAGCAGGAGGCCCAGCCAGCGCCCGGGATCTCCGCTCGCTCCCGCCGGGAGGAACGAGACGCCCACCTTCCCGTCCGCGGCCCACGCGACGCGGCCCTCGACGGCGAGCGTCTCCCGCACCCTCCTGCCCTGGACCAGCATGCGGACCGGGCTGTCGCGGGGGAAGCCCCTCTGGCTCACGAAGGAGCACCCCCCGGCGCCGAAGTCCCGGGTGAACGATTGCCAGGTCTCGCCGCCGCAGTGCACGTCGACGGGCAGATCCACGCGCACGCGCGTGGATCTGCGTGGGTTGGAGAGCGAGGCGAGCACCGCGCGATCGTACCGTGCGGGGGGTGGTGGCGCGAGTTCTCGGCCGGGCTCGAGTTCCTGTTCCGCCCTCATGCGGTCGTCACCTCCACGACGTGCGCTCGGCGCCGGTGGAGGATGACCCACCAGACCGTGCCCGCGAGCGCGGTGGCGATCACGGGGAAGAGGATCGAGCTGGTCACGTAGCTCTCCCAGTAGTGGAACTGGCCCGGCGCGCGCGCCGCCACGGCCCCCAGCATGGCGATGCGTGCCGCGTTGACCAGGAAGCCCGAGATGGCGCCCGTCAGCAGCACCAGCGCCGCCTGGCGGCGGGTCATGGGCAGGAGGCACGCGACCAGCGCCGCGAGCAGCGCGAGCTGGCTCATGAGGAAGATGCCGGAGCAGGCGTCGAAGACCCGCAGGGTCGAGTCGGGGAAGAGGAGCAGCGTGCCCCGGCGCTCCACCGCGAACCCGGCCAGGCGCAGCGCTCCTGCCGCCACCGCCGCCGTGAACGTCGTGGGCTGGAAGAGCTCGCGGATCAGGAACGGGAGCGGGTAGGCGAGCGACAGCGCCAGCAGCGCCAGCTCGCGCCAGAAGGCGCGGAGGGCGCGCACGCCTCCCGCCGAGAGGGCCAGGCCGAGCCCCGCTGCGAGCGGCAGGAAGCGGGCCTGGAGCGCGTAGTCGCCCCGTCCGCGCAGCGCGAGCACCCACGTGGTGACGACGAGGGCGATGCCGAGCGTGCCCGCCATCGCCCCGACGGGGCGTCCCGGGCGGTGCGCCCGATCGAGCCACGCCAGCCAGAGGGCCCCTCCCCAACCGGCGACGAGCGCCATCAGATGGTCGGCGCGCCCCTCCCAGCGCGTGGCGATCGCGAGCTGGAGAGCGGCCGTGGCCGCAGCCAGCATGAGGAGCAGGACCGATCGCGACTGGAGCCGCTGTGGCACGTCGACGCTCATGAAGGTCTCTCGGGAATCTAGTGCGCCTGCCCGCACACCGATATCCCGTGACCAGGGTGCTGCACTGGCGCGGTCCCGCCCGCAGGGACGCACGGTCTCGCGGACAGGGGACGCCAGCCGGCAGCCGACCCGGGTGGCAGGCGGCCCGTCACGCGCTAGAGTAACGCCGATGACCGGCCTCGACCTGGAACGCGCGCTCGAGACGGCGCGGCGCGCCGTCGAGGCGGCCTCCCGCGTGGCGCTCGCGCACTTCCGCCGCGGCGTGCGGGTCGAGCTGAAGCCCGACCGGACTCCCGTCACGGTCGCCGACCGCGAGTCGGAGGCCGCCATCTTCGCGGTCGTGCGCGACGCCTTCCCCGACCACGGGCTCTTCGGCGAGGAGTCGGGCCTCCACCCGGCCGGCGCCGCAGGCCGGGACACGCGCTGGATCGTGGACCCGCTCGACGGCACCCGCGGCTTCACCCGGGGGGAGTCGTTCTGGGGACCGCTCGTCGCGCTGGAGCACCGGGGCGAGGTGCTGGCGGGCGCCATGGCGCTGCCGGCCCTGGGCGAGGTCTACTTCGCCGCGCGCGGCCGGGGCGCCTGGCTCACCTCCGGCGGCGATCCACCGGCGCGGCTGCAGGTGTCGCGCATCGCGAGCTGGGAGGAGGCCACCCTCTCGCTGGGCGAGCCGCGGGTCCTCCTCGCAGCCCCCTACCTGGACCCGGTCGCACGCCTGGCCACCACCTGCGCGCGGACCCGCTGCCACGGCGACCTGGCGGGCTTCGCCATGGTGCTCTCCGGGCGGGCCGAGGCGTGGGTCGAAGCGGGCGTCCAGGTGTGGGATCTCGCGCCCATGAAGGTCCTCGTCGAGGAGGCGGGCGGCTCGTTCACGGACCTCCGCGGGACGCCCTCGATCGCCTCCGGTGGGTGCATCGCCAGCAACGGGCTCCTGCACGAGCACGTCCGCACGACTCTCGTCCTGGCCACGGGGGCTCGCGCGTGACGGTGCTGGCGGAGAGGCTCGCGGCCGGTCGCCTGGTCCTGGGAGGCGTCTCCGTCGATCCGGTCACGCGGAGCGAGGCGCTCGACCGGATCGAGCGGCTCGTGGAGGCGGCGCAGGGCGGCGCCGTCTTCACGCCCAACGTGGACCACGTGGTCATCGCGGAGCGCGATCCGGCCTTCCGGGCGGCCTACCGCGACGTGGACGTGTCGCTCGCCGACGGCATGCCGCTCCTGTGGGCCTCCTGGCTCCTGGGCGAGCCCCTCCCGGAGAAGGTCTCGGGGAGCGACCTGGTGCTGCCGCTCGCGGAGCGCGCCGCCCGGCGCGGTTGGCGCGTCTACCTGCTGGGTGGCCTGCCCGGCGTGGCCGAGAGGGCGGCGGAGCGGCTGCGCGCGTCCTTCCCCGGAATCGACATCGTGGGCACCGATGCGCCGCGGGTCCGCATCGACGGGGGCGAGGGGGACGAGACGGCGGCCGCCCTGGCGCGCGCGCGCGCGGCGCGCGCGCAGCTCCTGCTGGTGGCCCTGGGCGCCCCCAAGCAGGAGATCTGGATCCACCGGCACCTCGACGACCTGCGCCCCGCGGTCGCCGTCGGGGTGGGCGCGAGCCTCGACTTCGTCGCGGGACGGTTGCGGCGCGCACCGCGCTGGATCTCACGGGTGGGGCTCGAGTGGCTGTGGCGGCTCGCGCACGAGCCGCGCCGCCTCTGGCGCCGTTACCTCCTCGAGGACCCGAGGTTCGTCGGCATCCTGCTCCGCGAGCTCCGCGCCAGGGGAGCGCGCCGGCGGAGCACCTGACGGCCCGGTGACGGCCCGCCCGCGCCGCGATTCAGGGCTGCGGCGGGTGGCGCCACATGCTGACGTAGATCGGGCAACTGCCGTCCCCGGCGTCCGAGTAGCCCGTCCGGCCCTGCAGCGCCTGGAAGACCGGGGAGAAGTCCATCCAGCGCGGATCCAGGTGATTCGGGTCGCCGATGATGGCGTGACCGATCTCGTGGACGAGCACCGTCTCCTCCACGCAGTGGAGGGTGCTCCCGGCGTCCTGCGTCGAGACCTGGATGTCGCCGTCGTAGCAGCCGACCGCGCCCTCGTGCCCGGTGCAGCTCACGTGCGCGCTGCCGTCGAGCACGATCATCTTCCCGGAGAGCTGCGACCAGGTCCCGCCCCAGTAGGCGAGGGAGGCGTCGATGGTGCTCTCCACGCGCGCGGGCAGATCGGGCTGGCGCGTGAAGGCGGCGCTCGACCGCACGACGACGGCGGTGTCGCGGACCGTGAACTGGGGGGAGTCGAGCCCGTTGCAGCCGGCGAACGCAACCAGGGCGAAGGCCGCCATGCCGGCGGAGCGGATTCCCCTCGTAAGTGGCCGACGGACATCCGACATCGTCCACACCCGTGCGTTCGAGACACCCAGCCGCTCACCATCGCGGCACGAGTGTCATGCTACCTCCTGTGCAGGAGTGCTTTCGCGTCCCACATGTACGGGGCAAGGGCGGAGAATCGTCGCGGCGCGCGCGGGGACGAGCAACACCCGCGTGGGTCGCCTCGCCTCGGCTCTCCTCGACTTTTCAACGCATTCCGCGGCCCGAGAAGACGAGCGGGATGGAGCGGACCAGGATCTTCAGATCCTGCCAGAGCGACCAGCTGTCGATGTAGCGGAGGTCGAGCTGCATCCCGGTCGCCGCAGGCTCTCCGGCCGCGGGCTCCCGCGCCAGGCAGGTCATCCCCGGCTTCATGCTGAGGCGCCGGCGCTGCCACCGCTCGTAACCGCGCACCTCGGCCGGCGACGGCGCGTGCGGGCCGACGATGCTCATCTCGCCCCGGAGGACGTTCCAGAGCTGCGGCAGCCCGTCGAGCGACGTGCGCTGGAGGAGGGCCCCCACCCTCGTGAGTTCTCCCACGCGCGCCTTGACCGTCCTGGAGCCGGCCCCGGCCTGGTGTTCCGCGGCCTCCCCGCTCGCCTCCCCGGAGGGGACGCGCGTGCGGAAGCGGTAGAGCCAGAACTCGCGTCCGTTCATGCCCACCCTCCGCTGGCGCGAGAGCACGGGGCCTCGCGGTCCCAGCGCGACGGCCAGGGCGGCGACGAGCAGCACCGGCGAGAGGAGCAGGAGCACGAGCGCGCTCATCGCCACGTCGAAGACGCGCTTCGCGGCGAGGGCGACCGCGTCGGAGGGGGTCGTCGTGAAGGAGAGGAGCGGGAGGTCGAGCGAGTCGTCCACCGAGACGTTGCCGGCGCCGTGGACGAGGAGATCCAGGCACACCCGCGCCGCGATGCCCTGTTCCTGGCAGAGCCGGATCCCCTCCTCCACCGCGTCGAGGCGATCGCGCGGCATGGCGAAGATCACCTCGTCGATGACCTCGCTCCGGAGCAGCCGCGGCAGCTCCTCGATCGGCCCGAGGATCTTGCCCGAGGCGAGCGCGGCCGGCGCGGGGCCGTCCACGACGTAACCCGCGAACTCGTACCCGGACCTCGCCTCCCGCGTCACGCTGCGGACCACCTCGCGAGCGAGCTCCGAGCTCCCCACCACCGCGAACCGCGGCGTGTTGAAGCCGTGCCGGCCGATCGACCGCGCCAGCCGCCGGATGGCGATCCGGTCCACGACGAGGAGCGCGAGGGCGAGGGAGAAGTAGATGCCCACGAAGAGGCGCGAGACGCCGATCTGCTGCGTCAGGAAGCCGAGCGCCAGCATGATCCACGCCACGAGGACCACCGCCCGCGTGACGCGGAAGAGCTCGGTCGCGACCGGGCGGACGCTGGAGCGGTGGTACACGCGCGTGGCCCAGGAGACGCCGACCCACAGCAGGAGCGTCAGCACCAGCACCGGCCAGTAGCTCGCGATGGGGTAGAGCCCCGGCAGCGTGTTCGACTGCATGCGGTCGCGGAGCTGGTAGGCCACGGGGAACGCGACCGAGAGCAGGGCCAGGTCTGCGAGCCGCAACCCGAGCCGGACGAGGCGCACCTTCTGCTGGAGCACGATCCCCTCCCCTCAGCGCCCGGCGCCGGCGATCCCCGCCGCCGCGGGCGCCGCCGCGGTGCAGCGCTCCACCAGCGCCACCACGTCCGCGGGCGAGCGCACCGCGAGCCAGTCGTCGGCCGGGATCTGCGTCCCGAACTCCTCCTCCAGGGCGAGCAGGAGGCGCAGCGCGCCCTCGGCGCCCCAGCCCGAGAGGCGCTCCAGCTCGAGCGTCGGCGGCGGCGGCGTGCTGCGGTCGAAGATCCGCGCGAGGAGCCGGGAGACGCGCTCGGAGACGTCGGCCGCCGCGGGGGGCGTGGGCGCCGCGCCCGCGATCCGCGCCGGCGCACCCGACGCGACGCTTCCCGGTGGCACGACGCCCGACACGACGCTGCCGGCGCCGATCTCCGCCCCGTCGCCGATCGACGTCCCCGGCAGCACGGTCACCTTGCTGCCGATGCGCACGCCGCGGCCGATGACCACCGGACGCGCGGTGCGGCGCCAGCCGGTGAGCGCGTCGTCCTCGGTGTCGAAGATGGTCCCGAACGCGCCGATGCGCGTCCCCTCGCCCACCACCACCAGGCCCTCCGCGACGATCGAGGTGCCGTAGCCGATGGTGACGCGCTCGCCGATCAGCAGCGCCCCGTCGCGCCCCGTGGCGAGCTGGACCGGCACCGGTCTCGACCCGATGACCGTCCCCCCCCCGATCTCCATCCGCCCGGCGTTCCGCACCGAGGGCCGCCCGCGCACCTCGACCCGCTCCCCGACCGCGTCGCAGCGGAGGAGCGAGAGCGGCCGCGGCGTGAGCAACGCGCGCGCCCAGCGCCCGAGCGCGCCCC
>JAJYHA010000173.1 GCA_021784995.1 Myxococcales bacterium | reverse complement strand
GGGGTGCCCGCGTAGCCGGAGAGCCCGAACCCGCCCGGCAACGCGAGCTGCAGGTTGGCGCCGTCGAGGTGGATCATGCGCGCGGTGCCGTCGGCCACGATCTGGCGTCCGATGCGCAGCGACACCGTCCGGTCCAGGAAGTCGGCCCGCAGGAACATGAGGTTGATGTCGCCGGTGAGCCGGCTGTCGATCATGGCGCCGTTCTGCCAGACGCCGGTGCCGAACCGCGCGCTGTCGAGGTCGGCCGCGCCCCAGGTCGAGAGCGTCAGCTCCAGGTTGTCCGTGTAGGGCGTCTGCACGTCGGTCGCCGAGAGATCGAGCATCTGGTAGACGGGGACGACCGTCTGGACGGCGCCGTCGCGGTAGTCGGGGCCCGAGACCATCATGCTCGTGGAGGTCGCCCGCACCGTGTCCGCGCGAGGCATGGTCGCCGTGCCCACCAGCGCGGCGATCACGGCGAATCGAAGACGGTTCCTCATCGACGTGCCCTCACTGTCACCGAAGCGCGCCTCGGGCGAGCGGGCGCCCGCCGATGCTCGAGCCGGGCGCCCGGATCGGCGCTCGGGAGCCGACCATCGCACGCGCCATCACGGCTTTTCTTGATCGATGTCACTCGGCGTGGCATTTGATGCCCGAACCAGCCCGTCGCGCTCCGCGCACGCCCACCCGCGCGTGCGGCCGGTGACGCCGTCGCACATGTTCCAGGGGCCATGATCGGTCGGCGGATCCGTCTGTTGCTCCTCGCGCTGCCGCTGCTCGCCTGCGCCGCCCCGCGGGCGCGCGAGCGGGCCTCGGCCAGCGTCGGAGAGCCGCTCGCCCTGGTGGCCCCCGATCTGGAGGGGCGCTCGGTGGACGTCGGCGCCGAGGCTGGGACCGTCCGCGTGGTCGATTTCTGGGCCACCTGGTGCGAGCCCTGCAAGGACGCCATGCCGGTGCTCGACCGGATGGCGCGCGACCTCGGGCCGAGGGGGCTCCGGGTCTACGGTGTCTCCGTGGACGACGACCGCCAGGCCATCTCCGCGTTCCTCCGGGATCGGCCGGTGAGCTTCTCCATCCTGTGGGATCGGGGCGCGGCGCGCCTGTCGCGCATCGACGCCTCCTTCATGCCGGTGACGCTCGTCGTGGACCGGCGCGGCGTCATCCGGTACGTGGACCAGGGGTGGGACCCGGAGCGGGCGCGGCGCCAGCGGGAGCGGGTCGAGGCGCTGCTCCGGGAGTGATCAGCGCGGCGCGGGCAGCGGGGGCGCGAGGGCGAAGCGACACCGGTCGCGCTCGCGCGCCACCGCCGCCGCCCGCTCCCCGTCCCGGGGCGGCCGGAGCCAGAGCGCCATCTCGTCGGCTTCCCACGCATAGGGCGCGCCGTCGAGGAGCACGCGCCCGGACGCCACCGCCTCGGTCGCCTCGCGCAGGGGCAGGCCGGCGAGGTCGCGGAGGAGCGCCTCGAACCGGCCCTGCCGCGCGGCGTCGACGAAGGCGAGGTCGTGCCGGGCCGAGTAGGCGGTGTGGTAGTGCGCCGGGCGGAAGACGACCGCGGCCAGGTCGAGCCGCCGCGCCATGAGGGCCAGCATCTCGCCCGTCTCGCGCGCCAGGCCGAGCCCGGGCACCTCCTGCCCCGGCAGCCGGGGACGCAGCGCCGTGAACCGTGCGCGGGGGTTGCGCAGGGAGAGCCAGTGCACGTACAGCACCTCGGCCCGCGCCACGCGCCGTCGCTCCGCCACGAGGTCGATGAGGAGGTGCTCGGCCCCGCCGCTCTCGCCGTGCAGGCAGAGCCGCTCGCCCGGGTTCCCGCAGTCCAGCGCGACGCGGAACGCGCCGTAGCCCATGCGCCGGAGGTGGTCCAGCACGCCGTAGCGGAAGAGCGCGTGCTCGAGGCCGGCCGCGGTGTAGTAACCGAGGAAGAGCCGCTGGCGGCGTCCCTGCGGCGCGAGCCCGAGCGCCTCCTCGACGTCCTCGGTCGAGAACCGGGTGTCGCCGAGGTCGCTGCCCGTCAGCTCGGTCGCGATGGCGGCGAAGCGGGCCGTGAGCGGGTCGAAGCGGCGCGGGATGGGCCTCCGCGAGCGGGCGCTCAGCGCGAGCGCGGTGCCGGCCAGCGTGCGCCAGGCGTCGTGGTGGTAGCCGCCCGCCGGCAGCCAGACGGCAGGGATCCCCTCCAGCGCTCGCGCCACCCGCAGGTCGCGCCTGCGTGCGCCGTCGAGCGTGAGCCCCAGCCGACCGAAGCGGTCCCCCGCCAGCACGTCCCCGCCCGCGAGCACGAACGCGAGCGCGGGCCGGGGCATCCGGCCGAGGAGCGCGTCGAGCGCGGAGAGGTACGGCCCGTCGCCCGTCCCCTCGGGCAGGAGCGTCTCGTCCACCCCGGGGAGCGCGCCCCAGTCCGATCCCGACAGCGAGCCGATCCAGGCCGACTCGTCCCGGCGCAGGCAGGCCGCGGTGCCGTCCGGCGGGTGCGCGTCGAGGTCGAGCACGACCACGCGACCCCCGAAGCCGCGGGCGCGCAGCGCCGCCACGCTCACCGCCACGTCGTTGAGCGCGCAGAAGCCGCCGGCGAAGCCGGGCCCGGCGTGGTGGAACCCGCCCAGCAGCGTGAGGACGGGGCCGCGTCGCGCGAGCGCCGCGCCCGCGGCGTCGAGCGTGGCGCCGCAGGCGAGCCGCACCGTCCGCAGGATCTCGTCCACGCGCACCTCGTCGGGGTGCGCGGCGAAGATGCGCGCGAGCGTCTCCGGCCGGCCGAGCGACTCGAGCAGCTCCGGCGTGTGGACCCGGTCCAGATCCTCCCAGGAGATGGCGCGCGGCCCCAGGAGGCTCCTCGGGCGCAGCGCGCGCGTCTCGAGCAGGTACCAGGCCACGTAGTCCGCGCGCCGCGGCTCGATGCCGGCCGCCGCCTCCACGCCGCTGAGCGGCAGGCGGAAGAGGGGCGAGTACCAGATCGGCACGTCGCGCCGGAACAGCCTCTGGAGCAGCGGTACGCGCAGGCACGGCCTCAGGGGCGCGGCGCGGGGGTGGCGGGGTGGACCGGCGGCGCAGCCCGGGGCGTGGAGCCCGCGACGAGCGGCGGGGAGACCGTGCGCGGTGCCACCGGGATCCTGTACATGGGCGGAGTGTAGACGGGCGATGGGGATTCGGAAACCGCCGGCGTCCGCGCCGCGCCTCGTCTCGCGGTGCAGGAGGAGCGTCCGGCGCCTATGCTCCCCGGAGGAGGCGACGTGTCCGAGATCGACGACCTGATGGGGGACTGCATCGAGGCGGCGCGGCGGGGCGGAGCGGTGCTGCGGGCCGCCTTCGGGGGACAGCGCTCGATCCGCTACAAGGGGGGGATCGACCTCGTCACCGACGCGGACCACGCGAGCGAGGCGACGGTGCTCGAGTTCCTGCGGGCGCGCCACCCCGACGCCGCCATCCTGGCCGAGGAGTCCGGCGCCTCGGGCGGGCGCCCCGGCGGCCTGCGCTTCATCGTGGACCCGCTCGACGGCACGACCAACTACGCGCACGGGCTGCCGCACTTCGCCGTGAACGTGGCCGCGCAGGACGGGACCGGCATCGCCGCCGGCGCGACCTACGACCCGATGCGGGACGAGCTCTTCGTCGCGGGCCGGGGCCGGGGCGCGACCCTCAACGGCCAGCCCATCCGCGTCTCCGGGGGCGACGAGCTGCGGCGCGCGCTGCTCTGCACCGGCTTCCCCTACGACGTCCACGAGCACCCCGACCCGCCGCTGCGCCTCTTCGCCGCCTATCTTCGCCGCGCGCGCGCGGTGCGCCGGATGGGGAGCGCGGCGCTCGACCTGGCCTACGTCGCCTGCGGGCGCTTCGACGGGTTCTGGGAGCTCAAGCTGAAGGCCTGGGACCTCGCCCCGGGCATCCTGCTGGTCCGGGAGGGCGGGGGAGCGGCGTGCGACTTCACGGGCGGGGAGGGGATGCTCGAGCGCGGCGAGATCTGCGCCGGCAACCGGCGCATCCACGCGCAGCTCATGGAGGTGCTCGCCGCGACGGTCGCTGGGGCCGCGCCCTGAGACGCAGGCGCAGGACGGAGGCCGGGTCGACGTAGAGGTCGCCCACCCGGACGCTCCAGTGCAGGTGCGGTCCGCTGGCGCGGCCCGTCGCGCCGACCCGGCCGATCCGCTGTCCGCGGGCGACCCGCTGGCCCTCCACCACCAGCGCGCGCGCGAGGTGGAAGTAGGCCGTGTAGACGCCGGCGCCATGCCGGAGGATCACCGTGCGGCCCGACGCCCAGCAGTCGCGCACGAGCACCACCTCGCCGTCGTTGGAGGCCGCGACCGGAGCGCCCTCCGGCCCGGCCAGGTCGAGCCCGTAGTGCTGCGATGGCTTCACGCCGTTGAGCGTCCGCAGCTCGCCGTAGCCCGCGGTGACGCGGGCGCGGCGGGGGAGCACGAAGGGCGAGGCGAAGAGCGGGGGCCCCGCGGGCCGGGAGAAGGCGCGCGCGAACGCCGCCCGGTCGTCGTCGATCCGGGCCTGGACGCCGGGATCGGGCCGCTCGACGAAGCGGGGCGGGACCCGGAGCGCCCGCGCCGGGAACCGCGGCGCGGCGACCAGGAGATGGCCGAGGAGCGGGCCGTCGCCGGCCTCGATCCGGATCGGGAGCGGCCCGGGCGGCGTCTCGACGGGGAGCGCGCCGATGGCCGCCACGCCGCCGTCGAGGGCGAAGAAGGAGAGGCGCCGGCCCGCCACGTCGCCTTCGACCCGTGCGGGATCGAGCGGGCCTCCTCGCCCCGCGCGGACCCGGACCAGGAAGGCGTCCCCGGGCCGGACCCGACCGGGGAGCAGCTGGAGCGACGGGCCCGTCCCGGTGGCCGCGTCGGCCTGCGAGGCGGCGAGCGCGAGCGCGAGGGCGAGGGCGAGGCAGGGGAGCACGGGGCGCGGGGTGGAGGCGGTGATCATCCGGGCACGATCGCGCTCGCGACCTCCGGCCGCGCGGCCGGGTGGGCGCGCCGGGCCAGTATCGATCGCGATCGGCTGGCTGGCGAGCCCCGTGCGGATCCCCGCGGCTCGGGCGTCACCCCGCCGTGCTACGCGGCGGCCGTGATCGACCTCTCGACCCTGAACCCGCCCCAGCGCGAGGCGGTGACCACTCCGCGCGGTCCGCTCCTCGTGCTCGCCGGCGCCGGCTCGGGGAAGACGAGGGTCATCGCGCACCGGATCGCCTGGCTGATCGTCCAGGGCGCGGCGCCGGGGTCGATCCTGGCCGTCACGTTCACGAACAAGGCCGCCGAGGAGATGCGCGAGCGGGTCGCCGGGCTGATCGGTGCGCCGGGGTCCGAGGTGGTCGTCTCGACCTTCCACGCCTTCGGGCTGGCCGTGCTGCGCGAGGAGCACGCCGCCGCCGGGCTGCCGCGCCGGTTCGCCATCTGCGACGCCGGCGACCAGCTGGCGCTCGTGCGGCGGTGCATGCGTCAGGTGAGCGTCGACGACCGCGCGTTCGATGCCCAGCGCGTGCTGCACCGCATCTCGGAGGCCAAGAGCGCGCTGGCGAACGCGATCCGCGTGGGCCCCGAGGGGCGGGGCGACGACTACGACCTGATCGCGTCGGAGGTGTTCCCCCGCTACCAGGCGGCGCTCCGGGCGCAGCGCGCGGTGGACTTCGACGATCTGGTCGCGCTCCCGGCGGCGCTCCTGCGCCGCGAGGGGGCGCTGCGCCGCAAGTACCAGGAGCGCTTCGCCCACCTGCTCGTCGACGAGTACCAGGACACGAACCGGTGCCAGCTCGAGCTGCTGAAGCTGATCGCGGGCGAGGCGAGGAACGTCTGCGCGGTGGGGGACGACGACCAGGCCATCTACGGCTGGCGCGGCGCCGAGGTGAGGAACATCCTGCGCTTCGACCGGCACTTCCAGGGGGCGTGCGAGGTCCGCCTGGAGCAGAACTACCGCTCGACGGGCAACATCCTCGCCTGCGCGAACGGCGTCATCGCGCACAATCCCCGGCGCAAGCCGAAGGCGCTCTGGACGAGCGCCGGCCCGGGGGAGCCGGTGCGGGTGGCCGCGCTGCCGACCGAGGAGGACGAGGCGCGGCACGTCGCCGACGCCCTGGTGCGCGAGGCGGCGCGCGGGCGGCGTTGGTCGGACCTGGCCGTGCTCTACCGGCTCAACGCCCAGTCCCGGCCGCTGGAGGAGGCGCTGCGCGAGGCCTCCGTCCCCTACCGCGTACGCGGCGGACCTGCCTACTTCGACCGCGCCGAGGTGCGCGATCTCCTGGCCTACCTCAAGGTCTGCGCCCGGCCCGAGGACGACGTCTCCCTGGGCCGGGTGGTGAACGTCCCGGCGCGGGGCCTGGGGGATGCCTCCGTGGAGCGGCTCCAGGCCTGGGCGGCGCGGGAGCGCACCAGCCTCCTCGAGGCGCTGCGGCGGGCCGAGGCGGTTCCGGAGCTGCCCCGCGGCGCCGGGGAGCGCGCGGTGGCGTTCGCGCGGCTCCTCGATCGCTACCGGGCGGCGTTCCGGAGCGAGCCCGTCGCCGCGGTGGCCCGGCGGCTGGTGGAGGAGGTGGACCTCCACGCGCACGCGCGCGCGACCGTGAAGTCGGCCGAGGCCGCCCGGCGCAAGGTGGAGGCCATCGACGGGCTGCTCCGCTCCATCGAGAGCTGGACGGCGCGGACGGGCCGGCAGCCGACGCTCGACGGCTACCTGGCCAGGCTGGCGCTCGACGCTCGCGAGGAGGAGCCCGAGGAGGGGTCCGGCGTGACCCTCATGACGCTCCACGCCGCCAAGGGGCTGGAGTTCCCGGTGGTGTTCCTGGTCGGGATGGAGGAGGAGCTGCTCCCCTGCGGCGCCATGCAGGGCGAGGCGCGCGACCTCGAGGAGGAGCGTCGGCTGGCCTACGTCGGGATCACCCGTGCGAGGGAGCGGCTCGTGCTCACGCGCGCCGCCACCCGGCTCAGGCGCGGGAAGGTGGTGCCGCGAACCCCGAGCCGCTTCCTCGAGGACTTGCCGCCCGGGGCCGTCGTCGAATATGACCCCGGTCGGGAGGCCGAGCCGCCGGACCAGGTGGCGGCGCGCTCGGCGGAGGTCCTCTCGGCCTTGAGGGCGCGCTTCGCCGCCAAGCCGTGAGGTGGGTCGTCCCTTGACAAGAGCGGCGCCCTCGCCTAAAAGGCGCCTTTCCAACTTTCCGGAGTTCCCGCAGGTTTTCCATGAACAAGGCGACCCACAGCGCAACCAGGAGCGAGGCCCTCAAGGACCGGAAGTGGTGGCTCGTCGACATCGCGGACGTCGCGGTCGGCCGCGCCGCCAGCCAGGTGGCGAAGATCCTGAAGGGCAAGCACAAGGCGAGCTACACGCCCTCCATGGACGTCGGGGACTTCGTGGTGGTGGTGAACGCCGAGAAGGTCCGCTTCTCCGGCAACAAGGAAACGCAGAAGCTCTACTTCACGCACACCATGCACCCCGGCGGCGCGCGGCTCACGCCGTCCCACAAGCTCCGCGAGAAGCACCCGGACGCCATCTTCCTCAACGCCGTCCGGCGGATGCTCCCCCGCAACGCGCTCGGCCGCGACATGATGCGGAAGCTGAAGGTGTACGCGGGCGCGGAGCACCCGCACGTGGCACAGAAGCCCGCGGCCCTGAAGCTCTCGCTGTGACGAGGTAGCGATGCCCCAGCCCTCCATCTCCGTCGGCCGCCGCAAGGAATCCGTCGCCCGCGTCCGCCTGACCCCCGGCACCGGCAACATCACCATCAACGGGCGCGCCCTCGACGCCTACTTCGGCCGCGAGACGTCCAAGATGATCCTGGTCGAGCCGCTCAAGCTGGTCGACCAGATGGGCAAGCTCGACGTCCACGCGACCGCGCGCGGCGGCGGCCTCTCCGGCCAGGCCGGCGCCATCCGGCACGGCATCACGCGCGCGCTGTGCGAGCTCAACCCGGAGTTCCGCCCCGTCCTCAAGAAGGCCGGGTTCGTCACGCGCGACGCGCGCGCGGTCGAGCGCAAGAAGTACGGTCGCCCCGGCGCCCGCAAGCGCTTCCAGTTCAGCAAGCGCTAGCTCGCTGCCGGCCGGGCTCCCGGTCGCCGACGGCCGCGGGGCTCCCCGCGGCCGTTCTCGTGTGCGCGTGTGCGACGCGCGCCGATTTCACCGCCCCGGAACGGGGTGGTACCCTCGTTCTCCATGGAACTGAACGAGATCGTGGCCGTCGCGCTGCGCGCGAACGCGAGCGACATCCACCTCAAGGCCGGCCTGCCGCCCATCTTCCGGGTGGACGGGGCGCTCGTCCCGCTCAAGGACGCGCCGCGGCTCAAGGCGGACGAGGTGGCGCGGATGGTGCTCGGGATCATGACCGAGCCCCAGCGCGCCCGGTTCCAGCAGGCCAGCGAGGTGGACCTCGGCTACGGCATCCAGGGGATCGGCCGCTTCCGCGTCAACGTCTTCCAGCAGCGCGGGAGCGTGGGCGCCGTCCTGCGCGTGATCCCTGCGAACGTGAAGACCATCGAGGACCTGGCGCTGCCGCCGGTGGTCCGCAAGCTCGCGAGCGAGGAGCGCGGCCTCGTGCTGGTGACGGGGACCACCGGCTGCGGGAAGTCGACCACGCTCGCGGCGATGATCGAGCACATCAACACCACCGAGACCTGTCACGTCATGACCATCGAGGACCCCATCGAGTTCCTGATGCGGGACCGGCGGTCGATCATCAACCAGCGGGAGGTCGGCGTCGACACGGTGAGCTTCGGGCAGGCGCTCAAGAGTGCGCTGCGGCAGGATCCCGACGTCATCCTGGTGGGCGAGATGCGCGACCTGGAGACGATGGAGACGGCCCTCAACGCCGCCGAGACCGGCCACCTCGTCATGTCCACGCTGCACACGCTCGACGCCACCGAGACCGTCCAGCGCATCGTCTCGGAGTTTCCCTCCCACCAGCGCAAGCAGGTCCGGCTGCAGCTCGCCTCCGTGCTGCGCGGCGTCCTCTCGCAGCGGCTCGTCCCGCGCGCGGACGGGTGCGGGCGCGTGCCGGCGGTGGAGGCGCTCGTCGCGACGGCGCGCGTCCGCGAGCTCATCGAGGACGAGAGCCGGACGAAGGAGCTGGTCGACGCCATCGCGGAGGGGCACGTCAGCTACGGGATGCAGTCCTTCGACCAGAGCCTGATGGGGCTCCTCAAGGAGGGCCTCATCAGCCGCGAGGAGGCGCTCCGCCAGGCCACGAACCCGGACGACTTCGCGCTCCGCCTCTCGGGCATCTCGGGGACCAGCGACGCGAAGTGGGACGGCTTCGAGGGCGGGGCGAGCTCCGCCGGTGGGGCGCCGGCGTCCCGGCCGTCCGCCGTGGCGCGAGGCACGGCGGGGGCCACGGGCGCCGGGTCGGGCGCGGGCGGCGTCT